>NZ_JBEXPG010000001.1:0-281146 GCF_040611935.1 Streptomyces sp. NPDC006512
CTGGTGGGGTTTTGTTATGTCTTCGTTGTTGATGAGGCTGCTCGGCGGGCCCGCCCGCGGGCTCCGCGCGGCGCCCCCCCCCTTCTCGCGCTCCCGCGGGCCTCAGACGGTGACGCCCGCCCGCCGGGCCACTTCCAGGGCGGCGTCCGCGTCCAGCGCGCCGCCGGCCGCCGCCAGCAGCGCGGCGACGGCGCCGGAGTCCACCGTGCGCCGCTCGGCGTGCCCCGCGAACGCGGACAGCGCCTCCCGCACCGCCGGCCCGCCGGGGGAGGCTTCGCCGAGCACGCACTCGGCCTCGTCGAGGAACTCCTCCTCCGAGTCCGCCCAGGGGGCGGCTCCGTCCAGCCCGTCGCCCATCTCGTCCGCGCGGTAGTCGACGCGGTGCCAGGCACCGTTCTCCCACCAGTAGACGAAGCCGAACATGTTGCCCGCGGCGTCCTCACGCAGCTGGTCCCACGGCAGCCAGTCGGGCCCGCCGGCGAGGAAGTCGAGCGGCTCCGGCCCGACGTGGGTGTAGCTGCCGTCGGCGTCCTGCCCGCAGAACACGGCCCGGTCGGTCCCGCACATCCGCATGCGCCACCAGTACGATCCGCTGCCGTTCTCGCCCCAGACGCCGTCCTCGTCCAGCCAGTACTCGTCGTGGTCGCCGCGCGCGGCCGCCAGCGCCGCGAACGTCACCGCCCTCGCCCACAGGGTTCCGGCGGGATCGAGGTCCTCGGGCACGCTCGGTCGTTGCATCATGATCTCCTTTCGAACGGACACCCTCGCACAGCCCCCGTCCGCCGCCGAACCGCCGGGTTGTCCACAGGTACGGGAGTACGGAGCCGGGGTGTCGGCAGGTGCCGTTAGGCTTCTCGGATGGCCCCTTCGGACCCTTCCCCCGAGATCCCGGACGCGCTGCAGGTACTGCACCGCGTCTTCGGATACAGCTCCTTCCGCGGCGAGCAGCAGGAGATCATCGAGCAGGTCGTCGGCGGCGGAGACGCCCTCGTGCTGATGCCGACCGGCGGCGGCAAGTCGCTCTGCTACCAGATCCCGGCGCTCGTCAGAGAAGGCACGGGCGTCGTGATCTCGCCGCTCATCGCGCTGATGCAGGACCAGGTGAACGCGCTCACCGCCCTCGGCGTGCGGGCCGGCTTCCTCAACTCGACGCAGGACCCGTACGAACGGCAGGCCGTCGAGCAGGCCTTCCTCGCCGACGAACTGGACCTGCTCTACCTCGCCCCCGAGCGGCTGCGCTCGGAGGGCACGCAGCGGCTGCTCGACCGGGGCAAGGTCTCGCTCTTCGCGATCGACGAGGCGCACTGCGTCGCCCAGTGGGGCCACGACTTCCGGCCCGACTACCTGGCGCTGTCCATGCTGCACGAGCGCTGGCCGAAGGTGCCGAGGATCGCGCTGACCGCGACGGCCACCGAGGCCACCCACGCCGAGATCGTGGCGCGGCTCGGCCTGGAGGAGGCCCGGCACTTCGTCGCCAGCTTCGACCGGCCGAACATCCAGTACCGCATCGCCGCCAAGGACAACCCGCTCAAGCAGCTGCTGGAGCTGATCCGGACCGAGCACGACGGGGACGCCGGAGTCGTCTACTGCCTCTCGCGGTCCTCCGTCGAGAAGACCGCGGCGTTCCTGGTGGAACAGGGCATCGACGCCCTGGCGTACCACGCCGGCATGGACTCCAGGGCGCGCGCGGCGAACCAGGCGCGCTTCCTCCGGGAGGACGGGGTCGTCGTCGTGGCCACGATCGCCTTCGGCATGGGCATCGACAAGCCGGACGTGCGCTTCGTGGCACACCTCGACCTGCCGAAGTCGGTCGAGGGCTACTACCAGGAGACCGGCCGCGCGGGCCGCGACGGAGAGCCGGCGACGGCGTGGCTGGCGTACGGCCTTCAGGACGTGGTCCAGCAGCGCAAGCTCATCGAGGGTTCCGAGGGCGACGACGCACGCCGCCGGTCCCTCGGCATGCACCTGGACGCCATGCTCGCGCTGTGCGAGACGGTCGACTGCCGCCGGACGCGGCTGCTCGCGTACTTCGGGCAGTCGGGCGAGCCGTGCGGCAACTGCGACACGTGTCTGACGCCCGCCGAGTCCTGGGACGGGACGGTCGCGGCGCAGAAACTGCTGTCCACGGTGTGGAGGCTGGCGAAGGAACGGCGCCAGAAGTTCGGCGCCGGCCAGATCATCGACATCCTCCAGGGCAAGAAGACGGCCAAGGTCATCCAGTTCGACCACGACGGACTGTCCGTGTTCGGCGTCGGCTCCGACCTGAGTACCGCGGAGTGGCGGGGCGTCGTCCGCCAGCTGCTCGCGCAGCGGCTGCTGGCGGTGGAGGGCGATTACGGGACGCTCGTCCTGACGGACGACAGCGGTGAGGTCCTCGGAGGGTGCCGCAGCGTACAGATGCGCAAGGAGAAGGCGCCGGCCGGCTCGTCCCGGAAGCAGTCCGGGTCGCGCCCGGGGAAGGGCGCCCGCGTGCCGGTCGACCTGCCGGCCGCTGCCGAGCCGGTGTTCCTCGCCCTCCGGGCCTGGCGGGCCGCGACCGCGCGCGAGCAGGGCGTACCGGCGTACGTCGTCTTCCACGACGCGACGCTGCGGGAGATCGCGACGCGGCTCCCGGGCACGGTCGAGGAACTCGGCACCATCGGCGGCGTCGGCGAGGCCAAGCTGGCCAAGTACGCGCAAGGAGTCCTCGACACCCTCGCGGAGTCGGCCGCGACCACCTCCGCGACCGCCCCCGCGACGGCTGCGGCGGTTCCGGCCGGAGGCGCTGCGGCCGCTCCGGCCACCGCCGCGTTCCTCTCGGCGGCCGCCGAGGAGGAGCCGCCGCCGCACGCCGACGAACCGCCCTTCGACCCGGACGAGATCGACCCGCCCTGGGACGACTGGCAGTAGCCGCACCACGACGGCCCCCGTCCCCTCCGGTGTCGCCGGAGGGGACGGGGGCCGTGGCGTGCGCGGGGCGCGGGGGTCAGGCGCGGGCCGAGGGCTCCGGCTCGCGGTCGGCCGACCGCGCGGCGATCCGCGGGTTGCGGGACTTGAGGACCGTCCAGCCGACCGCCAGGCACAGCGCCCAGCCGGCGCCCACGTACAGGGAGACGCGGCTGTCGGGGTCGATGGCGATCAGCACGGTGACCATCAGCAGGAAGGCCAGGGCTATCCAGCTGCACACCGTGCCGCCGGGTGCGGGGAAGGACGAGGCCGGCAGCCGGCCGGCGACCACCGCGCGGCGGTAGCGGATGTGGCTGACGAGGATCATCATCCAGGTCCAGATGCCGGCCGCGGTCGCGACCGAGGTCACGTAGCCGAACGCCTTCTCCGGGACCACGTAGTTCAGGACCACGCCGATGCCCATGAGGGCGGCGGAGAGGGTGATGCCGAGCGCCGGGGTCTTGGTGGAGCTCAGCTTTCCGAGGATCTTGGGGGCCTCGGAGTTGGCGGCCAGGTCGCGCAGCATGCGGCCGGTGGAGTACATGCCGGAGTTGCAGGACGACAGGGCCGCGGTCAGGACCACGAAGTTGACGATCGCCGCACCGGCCGGAATGCCGATCTTCGCGAAGGCCGCCACGAAGGGGCTGACGCCCGGCTCGAACTCGGTCCACTTGACGACCATCAGGATCACGCTGAGGGCGCCGACGTAGAAGACGATGATGCGCCACGGCAGGGTGTTGATCGCCTTGGGGAGCGTCTTCTCCGGGTTCTCGGACTCACCCGCGGTGACGCCGACGAGCTCGACGGCGAGGTAGGCGAACATGACGCCCTGGAGGGTCATCAGGCTGGAGCCGACGCCCTTGGGGAAGATCCCGTCGAATGCCCAGAGGTTGGAGACGGCGGCGGTGTCACCGGCCTGGCTGAACCCGAAGGTCACGACGCCGATGCCGATCACGATCATGCCGATCAGGGCGGTGACCTTGACCATCGAGAACCAGAACTCGATCTCGCCGAAGATCTTCACCGAGATGAGGTTGGCGACGAACAGGACCACCAGGAAGACCAGGGCGGTCACCCATTGCGGGAAGTCCGGGAACCAGAAGTGCACGTAGATCGCGGCCGCGGTCAGCTCGGCCATGCCGGTGACCACCCACATGAGCCAGTACGTCCAGCCGGTCACGAAACCGAAGAACGGACCGAGGAACTCACGGGCGTACTCCGCGAACGAACCCGAGACGGGCCGGTACAGGAGCAGTTCGCCGAGCGCCCTCATGATGAAGAAGACGATGACGCCGGCGAGGGCGTACATGAGGATGAGACTGGGCCCGGCCTTCGCGATGTTCGCGCCGGCACCCAGGAAGAGGCCGACGCCGATGGCGCCGCCGATGGCGATCATCTGGACCTGGCGGCTGTTGAGGCCGCGTTCGTAGCCCTCCTCGGGCGTGCCGCCCGTGGTCGCGTCGCCGTCGTCTCCGCGGTGCTGTTCAACCTGCGTCGAGGTCATGCTGTGGTGCGCCTTTCCGCTCCATGTAGACCCGCGCCGTCCTCGGCCGCGGATCGGGTTCCGATCCCCCGGATGCTGATGGAGTTGCTGCCGGCGGTCGGCCGGCTCCAGCGCCTCTGCTCGGACGTGGGTGGTCCGGCAAACGGTCGTGAAGATGTACCACGCCATTCGGCCGAAAACCGTGGTGTACATCACCGGCAAATCCCTCATTGGCCCGTGATCAGGCCGAAAGACCCTTGCGTGGTCACGGGATCGTTATCCGGATCTGAGGATCTGCTGAGCGAACACACAGTGACATCGAGGCAATGCGTGACACGCGCACTGCCCGTGCGGAACCCGGCGGCCACGCAGCGTGCGCCGCGGGTGCGGACCCGCGTCGCGGGGGTGCGTACACCCGGCGTGAGGGGCCCGTCACGCCGTGCGCCTTCCGAAAACCTGCACATCGTGTGCGCGATCGCGACGGCCCGCCCGCCCGGGCCAGCGGTATGCCGGATATGCCCCATCCGCTTGATGCCGGTTTGATCGTTTCCGTTCCGTGTAAGCAACGGACGGCCCGTATGTGTTACTCGATCTTGTGAAGAAGCCGTCACCATTCCGTGAATCAAACTCCACCTCTCTCTTCAGAGGTGACCATCCACCCGTGATGGGGCGTCAACGGGATTGGGTGGGCAGCGCGTTCGCGTGCTTACATCTGCGCATTGCGGCAGTCCGGAATGGCGGCCGAGTTTCGGGCCGTCGGGCCGCCGGGCTGCCGCGGTAATGAATTCATCCCCCCAATGAAAGGTGCGCATCATGCGTAACGACCTTGAGACCCGTGAGATCGCCGACACCGAGCTGGACGCCGTCTCCGGCGGCATCATCGGCATCTCCGGCGGCCTCGGCGGCGCCGTGACCAGCGATGTCAGCGACGTCGTGGGTGTCGTGGGCTCCCTCCACACCGTCCAGGCCGCGCAGGGCCTCGTCTCCAACGTCCCCGGCCTCGTCACGGGCATCACCGGTGTTTCGGTGAACACCGGTCGCGTCGGTCTCTGATCGTCATTTCCCCATGAACCCCGGAGCGTCCCCCACGGCTCCGGGGTTCCTGGCTGCCCGCGCCCGGCCGATACGAATGCAGTCGAAGGAATAGTCCGTGCAGTTTCGACAAAAGGCTCTTTCCAAGCTGCAATCGCCCGAAGAACTCGACCTGCCCGTCCGCTTCGCACGCCCGCAGGGGCGGCTCGTCCTGGCCGTCACGGTCATCGTCATGGCCGCCGCGAGTTTCTGGGCCTTCACCGGCACCGTGTCCTCCAAGCTGAGCGCACCCGGCATCCTCACCCGCGCCGAGGGCAGCTACGTACTGCAGACCCCCGTCGCGGGACAGGTGACCGCGGTCCTCGCCGAGGAGGGCCGGCTGCTGGACGCCGGCGCACCCCTGCTCACCGTCCGTACCGAACAGGGGGACCGCCCCGTGCGCGTGGTGACCGCCGGCCGGCTGACGGCACTGGTCGCCAAGGTGGGTTCCGTCGTCGCCACCGGCGCGGACGTGGCCACCGTGGAACGCGTGAAGGATCCGCGGGACCCGCTCGTCGCCGTGCTGTACGTGCCGGGCGCCGGCGGACCGGCGATCCCCGTCGGCGCCGAGGTCGACCTGAGCGTCCAGTCCGTCCCGCACCAGCGGTTCGGCATGCTGCGCGGCCGCGTCGAGACGGTCGGCCGCGCGCCCCAGACACGGGCGCAGATCGGCGGCTTCCTGGGCGACGACGCCCTCGCCGAACAGTTCTCCCGCCAGGGCGACCAGGTCATCGCGGTGCTCGTACGGCTCGAACCCTCCTCCACCCCGTCCGGCTACCGGTGGTCCTCCGGGGACGGGCCCCCGTACGACGTCGAATCCAGGACGCCGGTCACCGGATCCGTCCACCTCGTCGAGCAGCGCCCCGTCGACTGGCTGCTGCCGTGACCGCGCCACAGCTTCCGCCGGCCGGCCGCCGACGCCACCGCCCCGACCCCAAGGGCGGAACCCGCCGCAGGCCCGCGCCCGCCCCCAGGGGCAGGACGCCCCGCCCCGTACGCACCCCCACCGTGCTGCAGATGGAAGCCGTGGAGTGCGGCGCCGCCGCCCTCGCCATGGTGCTCGGCCACCACGGCCGCTTCGTCCCCCTCGAAGAACTGCGCATCGCCTGCGGCGTCTCCCGCGACGGCTCCCGCGCCAGCAACCTCCTCAAGGCCGCCCGCGGATACGGGCTGAAGGCCAAGGGCATGCAGATGGACCTGGCCGCGCTCGCCGAGGAGAGCGCCCCCGCCATCCTCTTCTGGGAGTTCAACCACTACGTCGTCTACGACGGCACGGGCCGCCGGCTCGGCCGCAGGGGCGTCTACGTCAACGACCCCGGCAAGGGACGCCGGTTCGTCCCCATGGACGAGTTCGACACCAGCTTCACCGGCGTCGTGCTCACCTTCGAACCCGGTGACGGCTTCCGCCGCGGCGGCCGCAAGCCGGGCGTCCTCGGCGCCATGCCGGCCCGCCTGCGGGGCACTTCGGGGACCATGGCCGCCGCCGTGCTCTCCAGCCTCCTCCTGGTGGCCGTGGGCGCGACGGTGCCGGCCCTGAGCCGCACCTACATCGACATGTTCCTCATCGGGGAGCAGACGTCCCTGCTGGGCGTCCTGTTCGCCTCGATGGCCGTCGCCCTCGTACTCACCGCGACGCTCACCGCACTCCAACAGGCCAACCTGCTGCGCGGGCGCATCATCTCCTCGACCCTGGGCGGCGCCCGCTTCTTCCGGCACCTGCTCAGGCTGCCCGTCGCCTTCTACTCCCAGCGCAACCCGGCCGACCTGGTCCAGCGCCTCCAGTCCAACGACGCGGTCGCCGAGACCCTCGCCCGGGACCTGGCCGCCGCGGGCGTCGACGCCGTCGTGATCGTGATCTACGCGGTGCTGCTGTGGGCGTACGACCCCCAGCTCACCCTCGTCGGCGTGGCCGTGGCACTGCTCAACGTGGTGGCCATGCGGATCGTGATCCGGCTGAGGGCCACCGGCACCCAGAAGCTGCGCGCCGAGAGCGCCCGGCTGACCAACACCTCCTACAGCGGTCTCCAGCTCATCGAGACGATGAAGGCCACGGGCGGTGAGAACGGCTTCTTCCGCCGCTGGGCCGGACAGCACGCCGTCACCCTCGACGTGCAGCAACGGCTCGGCGTGCCCAGCGCGTGGCTCGCGCTCGCCGCCCCCACGCTCGCGGCGTTCAACAGCGCGCTGATCCTGATGATCGGCGGGCTGCGGGCGGTGGAGGGCCACCTCACCGTGGGTCTGCTCGTCGCGTTCCAGGCCCTGGTGACCAGCTTCACCGCGCCGATCTCCCGCCTGGGCGGCGTCGTCGGACGGATCCAGGACTTCGCAGCCGACGTGGCCCGCCTCAAGGACGTCGAGAACTTTCCCGTCGACCCGGTCCACTCCCGGCGCGAACCCGCCGCCGGCACCCGCCGCCTCAAGGGCCATGTGGAGCTGGACCACGTCACCTTCGGCTACAGCCCGTTGGACGCCCCGCTGCTCACGGACTTCTCGCTCTCGGTCGGCCCCGGGCAGCAGGTCGCGCTCGTCGGCGGCTCCGGCAGCGGCAAGTCCACCGTCTCCCGGCTGATCTCCGGCCTGCACGCCCCCTGGGAGGGGGCCGTCCGCATCGACGGGATGCGGCTGGAGGACATTCCGCGCGGCGCGCTGGCCGCCTCCGTCTCCTTCGTCGACCAGGACGTCTTCCTCTTCGAGGGAACCGTCCGGGACAACGTCACGCTGTGGGACCCCTCCATCCCGGACGAGGCCGTCATCGCGGCCCTGGAGGACGCCGCCGTGCACGACGTCGTCGCCCGCCGTCCCGGCGGCATCCACAGCCGCGTCGAACAGGACGGCCGCAACTTCTCCGGCGGCCAGCGGCAGCGCCTGGAAATCGCACGCGCGCTGGTGCGCCGCCCCAGCGTCATGGTCCTCGACGAGGTCACCAGCGCCCTGGACGCGGTGACCGAGCAGGTCATCATCGACAACCTGCGCCGGCGCGGCTGCGCCTGCGTGGTCATCGCCCACCGGCTGAGCACGGTGCGCGACAGCGACGAGATCGTGGTGCTCGACCGGGGCACCGTCGTCGAACGCGGGCGCCACGAGCACCTGCTCGCCGCACGGGGCCCGTACGCCGAACTGGTCAAGGAGCACTGAGGTGACGTACGCACACCACGCCACCACCGCCGGCCAGTGGGGCGGCGCCCCGGCCCCGGACCCCGTCGTGGCGGCCCTGGGCGCACTGGGCTCGCCCGTCGACTGCACGGGCGTGCGCAGCCTGTCCCTGGAGGGCCCGCTCGTCCTGTGGCTCGTCGTGGAGGGCGAGCTGGACCTCTTCGCCGTCGACGCCGCACACGCCGGACACTGGCACTTCCTGGGCCGGCTGGAACCGGGCACGCTGCTGCTGGGCCCGGCCGAGGGCCCCGACCACACCCTCGTCGGCCGCCCCCTCCAGGGGTGCCGGCTGCGGCGCGTCGAACTGCGGGAGCTCCACCGCCCCGAGTACGGCGGCCCGTTCCCCGACGACCGGTTCCAGGGCGGACCGTGGTACGCCGACCAAGCGCAGTACGAGGCCGCCGCAGGACGGCCGAGCCCACTGGAGGACGCCTTCGCGCGCGGCGTGGGCCGCGGCCTGCGCGTGCTGTGCCAGGCACCGCTGGACGGCGGCGCCGGCGCCGCCGGACACGACGGGGCCGACGAGGACATCCTGTGGATGCGGGTCACCCCGGGCAGCGTGCAGTACGGCGCCGTGTACGAGGCGGAGGCGGTGGGCACCCTCCTCGTCGACGCGGCGATGTGGCAGGGCATGGTCGACCAGCAGCACCGCCTGCTGTACGCCCTCGACGGCTGGATCGAGCAGCTGGAGCGTGCGCACGAGGACCGGACGGCGGCCGGGATCGAGGCGGGCCGGGCCGCCCGCACCCAGGCGGACCGGACCTTGCTGGCGTCCATCGTCCGCGCCGGCCGGGACTCCCACCGGACCGCGAGCGCCGACGCGACCTTCGCCGTCTGCCGCCTGGTCGCCGACGCGGCCCGCATCCCGCTGACCGAACCGGGCGGAGCCGACGGCTCCGGCGACCAGGCCGATCCCGTCGAACGCATCGCCCTCGCCTCGCGGATCCGCACCCGCGCGGTCAGGCTCCGCGGACCCTGGTGGCGGGAGAACACCGGCCCGCTCGTAGGCCGGCGCGAGAAGGACGGTACGCCGGTCGCCCTGCTGTGGCGGCGCGGCGGATACGAGGCGGTCGACCCCGCCACCGGCACGCGCGAGCGCGTCGGCAAGGCGAACGGCGACGCCTTCGAACCGCGCGCCGTCATGCTGTACCGCCCGCTGCCCGACGGGCCGGTGGGCCTGCCGGCCCTGCTCCGCTTCAGCGTGCGCGGCACCCTCCCGGAACTGCGCAGCCTCCTGACGGGAGGGCTGGTCGCCGTGGTCCTGGGCGCACTGGTGCCGATCGCGACCGGCCGGGTACTCGGCCGGTACGTCCCGCAGGCCGAGACCGGCCTCATCGTGCAGACCGGGCTGGCACTGATCGCGACCGGCATCGTCTCGGCCGTGTTCATGCTGCTCCAGAACACCTCCCTCCTGCGGATGGAGGGCCGCATCGAGGCCACCTTGCAGCCGGCCGTCTGGGACCGGCTGCTGCGGCTGCCGACGAAGTTCTTCGCCGGCCGCTCCACCGGCGAACTGGCCGGCGCGGCGATGGGCATCAGCGCCATCCGCCGCATCCTGTCCGGCATCGGCCCGGTCTGCGTACAGGCGGGCGCGGTCGGCGCGGTCAACCTCGTACTGCTGCTCGTCTACAGCGTGCCGCTGGCCATGGCGGCGCTCGCCATGCTGGTCGGCGTCGCGGGCGTCTTCCTCGCCCTCGGACTGTGGCAGCTGCGCCACCAGCGCCGGCTGATCGCGCTCGGCCACCGGCTCAACAACCAGGCCTTCCAGACCCTGCGCGGCCTGCCCAAGCTCCGCGTCGCCGCCGCCGAGAGCTTCGCGTACGCCGCCTGGGCGCGGGAGTTCGCCCGTACCCGCGACCTGCAACAGCGCATCGGCCGGATACAGAACGTCATCACGGTCCTGGGCGCCGTCTACCTGCCGCTGTGCACGCTGGTGATGTTCGTCCTGCTGGCCGGACCCGCCCGCGGCGCCATGTCCGCCGGCGAGTTCCTCACCTTCAGCACCGCGCTGACGATGCTGCTGTCCTCGGTCACTCAGCTGACCGGCGCGCTCATATCGGCCGCCGCGGTGCTGCCGATGTTCGAACAGATCAGACCGCTCCTGCGGGAGACGCCCGAGGTGGTCCGCTCCAACACCCGGCCGGGCGAGCTGACCGGGGCCGTCGAGGCCAGGAACCTGTCGTACCGCTACACGGACGACGGGCCGCTCGTCCTCGACGACGTCAGTCTCCGGGTCGGCCAGGGCGAGTTCGTCGCGATCGTCGGGGCCAGCGGCTGCGGCAAGTCGACCCTGCTGCGGATGCTCATCGGCTTCGACAAGCCCGTCTCCGGCAGCGTGCTGTACGACGGGCAGGACCTGGCGGCGCTCGACCAGGCGGCCGTGCGCCGCCAGTGCGGAGTCGTCCTGCAGAACGCCCAGCCCTTCACCGGCTCGATCCTCGACTGCATCTGCGGCGCCGGGACGTACTCGCTCGAAGAGGCGTGGGAAGCCGCCGCGATGGCGGGCCTCGCGGACGACGTCAAGGCCATGCCGATGGGAATGCACACCATGCTGTCCGACGGCGGAGGCACCGTCTCGGGCGGCCAGCGCCAGCGCCTGATGATCGCCCAGGCCCTCATCCGCAAGCCGCGCATCCTGTTCTTCGACGAGGCCACCAGCGCACTGGACAACGAAACCCAGCGCGTGGTCGTCGAATCCACCCGCGCCCTGAACGCCACCCGCGTCGTGATCGCCCACCGGCTCTCCACGGTCATGGGCGCGGACCGCGTGATCGCCATGGCGGACGGCCGCATCGTCCAGCAGGGCCCGCCCGCCGAACTGCTCGCCGACACCACGGGCCTCTTCCACGACCTGGTCCGCCGTCAGCTGCGATGACGGTCGGCGTTTCATCGGGATGTCATCGCCCGCTGCCACTGTCGTCAGGTGACCTCGGCCGACCGCGTCCCCCGACGGGAAGCGGACGCGCGGGCCGACTACCTGGGGAGGATCGCGATGCGAGCAAGAAGGACCGCGGCCGTGTTGTCCGGGCTTCTGCTGACGGCCGGGCTGTCAGTGGCACAGGAGTCCGCAGCGCAAGCGGCGGCCCCGTGCGAGGGCACCTACACGATCGTCGTCGGCGGCACCGGCAGTTCGTGGAACAACGACGGCTTCTACGGCAACATCCAGCAGCACGTCGGCTACCCCACCCAGATCCCCAACGGCGCGAGCGCCCGGGCGGGCGTCAACGAGCTGAACCGGCTGGTCCGCGACCAGCGTGCCGCCTGCCCCGGCCAGCACGTCAAGATGGGCGGCTACTCCCTGGGCGCCGCGGTGGTCCACACCTGGGTCACCGAGAACTGGCAGACGTTCGACAACGTCAACGCCATCCTCATCGCCGACCCCAAGCGCCAGGGCCCTCCCGGCGCCAACGGCGGATCCGTGCCGTTCGGCGGGATCATCGGTGCGCCGCTCGCCGGCGCCGACAGGTTCTTCGGCAACGTGCCGGTCAAGACGATCTGCCACTGGGACTACGTCTGCGACGAGTCCGCCGGCATCTGGACCTACCCGAACAACCACGTCAGGAACTACCCCGAAGACTTCAACATGGACCACCACAACGACGGCGCCAACGAGCAGTGGTACAACGGCGCCTGGTACCCCGCCTAGGCCGTCTCTGCCCGCGGAACCTCCGCCCACCACCTGCCGCCGGCCCGGGCGAACCGGCCGGCGGCAGGTGGTGACGCGTCCGCGCCGCACCGCTACCGCGCCGCACCGCTACCGCGCGGCTCCGGCGAGACCGAGACCGGCTTCGTCCCCGCGCAGGATCATCCGTTGCGTCCGCCGCAGCATCCCGCTCGGGGGAACCCCCAGGGCGTCCGCCAGCCGGCCACGGACGCGCCCGAACACGGCCAGCGCGTCCGCCTGCCGGCCGCCACGGTAGAGCGCCCGCATCAGCATCGCGGCCACCGGCTCGTTCAGGGGGTTGGCCGCGGACAGCGCGAACAGCTCGGCGGTCGCTTCGGAGCACTGGCCCAGGCGCAGCCGGCACTCCGCCCTCCGCTGCGCGAGGGCGATCCGGCGCTCCGTGAGCCGAAGCCGTTCCAGTTCGGCGAGGGGCCCCGGAAGGCCGGCCAGGAGTTCCCCGCGGAACAGGTCCAGCGCCCGCGAACACAGGCGGACCGCCTCTGCCGGGTCGCCCGCCCGCTCCGCCGTCCCGACGCCGGCGACCAGGTCCTCCAGGCGGGCCACGTCCACGTCGACCGTGCCGGAGACCAGCCGGTAACCACGCCGGTCGTGCTCGATGACCGGGTCGGGACCGTCCCCGGCACGCAGGGCCTTGCGCAGCCGGTACACGTACACCGGCACCACGTTCGCGAGCGGCTGCTCCGTCCCCCATACGCCGTCGAGCAGCTTCTGCCGGCTGAGGGTCCGCCCCGCGCACAGGGTCAGCGCCGCCAGTACGGCTTGCTGGCGGAAGGGCCCCAGGTCCAAGGGCCGCCCGCCCTGCCATGCCTGCACCGGTCCGAGCACGGAGATCCGTACCTCCGGCCCGGCCGCGCGGCCCGCGCCGATCCGCGGCGCCCGGCTCACCCGCCGTGTCCGGGGGCCGCGTCCGGGGACGACCAGGCCGCTGTCGAAGGCGTGGACGATGGCGGCGGCCCGGTCGCGCAGACCGAGCTTCACGAGGATCCGTGCGAGGTGTTCGGCCACGGCCTCCTCGGGGAGGGCCAAGGCGGCGGCGATCTCGTCGTCCCGCAGGCCCCGTCCGACCGCGCACAGCACCTCGCGCTCCTCGGGCCCGAGCACGGGGACGGGGGCGGTCGGCCGGTCGGTGGTGGCGGTCGTCGGCAACGCTGCTCCCCGGGCTCCGGACTGGTCGTACTGGCGGACGCCGTCGACAAGGTAGGGGCGGGAGCGCGGGGCGGGGCATCCGGAAGGATCCGGAGTGACACGCGCCGGGGCGTGCCGTGAAACTGGCGGCGGGCGCCCGTACCGCGAGCGCGGCGCCCGTCAGGCGTCGAAGCGGTGGCGGGAGGCTTCGATGTGGCCGAGGTACCGGTGGGTCCAGTCGCACATGCCGTCGATCGTCACCCGCAGGGCCCGGCCCGGCTCGGTGAGGGCGTACTCGACGCGGGGCGGAACGACGGGGTGCACCGTGCGCTCGATCAGGCCGTAGCGCTCCAGCATGCGCAGGTTCTGGGTGAGCATCTTGTGGCTGATGCCCTCGACCTCGCCCCGCACCTCGGTGAAACGCAGGGTGCGTTCGCCCAGCGCCTCGATGATCAGGAGCGCCCATTTGTTGGCGACGTCCGAGAAGATCTCCCGCGCCAGGGAGTCCGCGCGCCTGAGGTCCGCGTCCTCGGGCGAGCCGCTGTACTGCTTGGTCACCTTGAGGTTCCCCCGTCACCGAAAAGTGCGTTCTTCCATGTCAGCGGCCACTCTCCTACGGTTCTCCAGTAACCACAAGAGAGCGACTCGCTCAGCGAACGGAGGCTGGCAGCATGGCCGTCACCCTGGTGAACCCCAACGGACTGCCCGAAATAGACGTCTACCGGCAGGTGTCCATCTCGACCGGGTCGAAGCTGGTCTTCATCGCCGGGCAGGTCGCCTGGGACGCCGACGGTGCCCCGATCGGGGAAGGCGACCTCGCCGCACAGGTCGAGCAGTGCTACCTCAACATCGCCACCGCCCTGGCCGGGGCCGGCGCCTCCTTCGCCGACGTGGCGAAACTGACCGTCTACGTCGTCGACTGGACCCCCGACAAGATGCCCCTGCTGTTGGAGGGGATCGCCCGGGCGGGCGCGGCACTGGGCGTCACGCCGGTCCCGCCCGCCAGCATGCTGGGCGTCGCGGCACTGGACGTCCCCGAGCACCTGGTCGAGATCGAAGCCATCGCCGTCCTCGACTGAACGGGCCCGGCCCGCCAGGGGCGGCCTAGGAGTTGCTCCACCCGGTCGTCGCGGAATACGAGTCGAGCAGGTCCACCACGAAGACCAGGGTCGAGCCCGGCGGGATCAACGGTGAGGGGGACTGGTTGCCGTAGCCGAGACGCGGGGGAACGATGATCTCGCGCCGGCCGCCCACCTTCATCCCCTTCACCCCCCGGTCCCAGCCCTTGATGACCCTGCCACTGCCCAGGGCGAACTTGAACGGCTCGCCCCGGTCCCAGGAGGCGTCGAACTCCTTCCCGGACGCGAAGGTCACCCCGACGTAGTGGACCCTGACCACCATGCCCGGCTTCACCTCGGCGCCGTCCCCGACGACCAGGTCCCGGGTGGTCAGCTCGGCAGGAGCGTCACCCTCCGGAACCACGACCTCGGGCTTCGTCGGTTCACTCATCGCAGCCTCGTCCCTCTCCGTCGAAAGCCCCGGCCCGGACCGGCCGGACCCGTGGACACCCGTACAACAGAGGACCACGCTACCGAGAAGGCCGGCGATCGCGTCCGCAAGGCCGTTGCGCGGGCGGTCCGTCCGGGTCGTTCGTCAGGCGACGACCTCGGAAGCCTTCGTACCCGACTCCGCGGACACCTCTCGGACGCGACCATTTAGGATGTCGGCCGCGCGTTGACGTCACATGCGGTGACGTCACGCCGGGCGTGCCTCGTGTGCGGTCTCGCGTCCGTGAGCCGTCCGACCGGATGCGCCCGGCAGCTGTTCCTACGGGGGAGAACTTCGGTGTTCGGAATCATCAGACCATGCCGTCATCGCCTGGGCGAGGGCCTGCGTACCGAGTGGATGGCGCACCTGTGCGGGCTGTGTCTGGCTTTGCGCAGCGAGTACGGGCAGTTCGCGAGGGTGGCCACCAACTACGACGGCCTGATCGTCTCGGTGCTGACCGAAGCGCAGTCGGAGCGTACGGGGGACTGGCGGCGGGGGGCCGGTCCGTGCCCGCTGCGCGGGATGCGGTCGGCGGACGTGGCGCAGGGTGAGGGTGCGCGGCTGGCGGCGACGGTGTCGCTGGTGCTGGCCGCGGCGAAGATGCGTGACCACGCCGCCGACGGCGACGGCTTGGTGGGGCGCCGCCCGGTGGCGCTGGCGGCACGCCGGATAGCCGACAACTGGGACCGGGCGGGCGTCGCGGGCGGCGAACGACTCGGCTTCGACACCGCGCTGCTGCTCGGGGCGGTCGAGCGCCAGCCGGACATCGAGCGGTCGACCGGCCCCGGTGGCTCGCTGCTGACGGTCACGGAACCCGCGGAGACGGCGACCGCGGCCGCCTTCTCGTACACCGCGGTGCTCACGGACCGCCCGGGCAACGCCGAACCGCTGGCGGAAGCCGGCCGTCTCTTCGGCCGGCTGGCGCATCTGCTGGACGCGGTGGAGGACCTGGACGCGGACGAGGCGTCCGGCGCGTGGAACCCGATCGCCGTGACCGGCGCGGACCGGGCCGAGGTGCGCCGGCTCTGCGACGACGCCGTCCGTGGCATCCGACTCGCCCTGTCCGACGCCGTGTTCGTCGACGGCCGGCTGGTGCAGGCGCTCCTGGGCGGCGAGTTGGAACGGGCCGTCGACCGGGTCTTCGACCCTCGGCATCGTCACCACCAGCACCGCCGCCAGGTGCGGGGCCCGCGCATGCTGCCCTGGCTGGGACGCCGTGCGGAGACGGAAACGCCCGCGGGGACCGGTACGGGCGCGGCCTGCGGCGTGGGGGAGCTTGCGGGCGCGGCCCCGGAGGGCGCGGTGACGGCGTCGGTCCGGCATCCGGAGGGACAGTGCCGGCGGTGTCGCGAATGGGGCCGGTTGTGCCGCGACTGCAGGTTGTGCCCACGGTGCTGCCGCTGCGGCGACGACGCCGGCCAGGATGACGGCGAGCCCTTGCAGTTCGGCGACGGCAACCGCAACGGCGGTGCGAGCCGGGACGGTTCCGGCAGGGACGGTTCCGGTGGTGACGGCTGGTTCGGCGGCCACGGCGGCGGCTCGGGCGGCTCCTCCGGCGGTTCGGGCGGCGGTCACGGCTCCGGCGGCTCCGGTGGTTCCGGCGGGGGCTCGGGTGACGGCTGCGGGGGCGGCGGTGGCTGCTGCAATCCGTGCAAGTGCTGCTGCGACTGCTGCGACTGAACGACGGATGAGCTCGGCTCCCCGCCCGGTTCCCCGCCCGGTTCCGCGCCCTGTTCCCGCCCGGTTCCCCGCCCGGCGGGGAACCGGGTGCCCCGGCTGGAAGTGCGGCGGAGGACGGCTGGAGGGGCGGGCCGGTGCCGGCCGAGGGAGGCCGGAGCGGCGGCCGGGATTGCCCTCGTGGACCCCTCCGCCGCCGGGAACGGTCGGCAAAATGGCTTGAGCCCGGGCGGCGGCAGCGACAGGATCGGCGAACAGCGATGAGTTCTTCCCGGCGCCGCGGTCTGTCTGTGTGACCCGCCCACGTGCGGAGGACACTCACATGACGGAAGGCACCATGCCCGCACCACACGCAACGCCCACGCCCTCGCCCGCCCGCGTCACCGCCGTGCTGCGGATCCTCGTGCTGTCCACGTTCGTCGTCCTCCTCAACGAGACGATCATGGTCAACGCGATCCCGCGGCTCATGCGCCAGTTCGAGGTCACCGCAGCCGCCGCAGGATGGCTGTCCACGGCCTTCATGCTCACCATGGCCGTCGTCATCCCGGTGACGGGGTGGTTCCTCCAGCGCGTGACGACCCGAACCGCCTTCGGCCTCGCCATGGCACTGTTCCTCGCCGGCACGGCTCTGGCCGCTGCCGCGCCCGCCTACCCCGTACTGCTGGCCGCGCGCGTCATCCAGGCCAGCGGCACCGCCGTCATGATGCCGCTGCTCATGACGACGCTGATGACCCTCGTGCCCCCGCACGACCGCGGCCGTGTCATGGGCAACATCACCCTCGTCATCTCCGTCGCACCCGCCCTCGGCCCCGCCGTCTCCGGTGTGCTGCTGCAGCTGGGGTCATGGCGCCTGCTGTTCCTGGCCGTGCTCCCCATCGCCGGAGCCATGGCCCTGTTCGGCCGGCGCAACCTGGTCAACATCGGCGAGCCGCAGGCCGCCCCCATCGACTGGCTGTCCGTCCCCCTGGCGGCAGCGGGCTTCGGCGCCCTGGTCTACGGCCTGAGCGGGCTCGGTGCCGAGAACGCGGCCCAGGCCCCCGTACCCCCGGAGGCCACCACCCTGGTCGGCGCCGTGCTCGTAGGCCTGTTCGTATGGCGCCAGCTGGCACTGCAACGCTCGTCCGCACCGCTGCTGGACCTGCGCGCCCTCACGTACCGGCACTTCTCCGTGGCACTCGGTCTGATGTGCCTGTCCTTCATGGCCCTCATGGGTGCGTTCATCCTGCTGCCGATCTACCTGCAAGAGGTGTGCGGCCTGACCTCACTGCAGACCGGGCTGCTCCTCATCCCCGGCGGCCTGACCATGGGCCTGCTCGGACCACAGGTCGGCAAGCTGTACGACCGGCTCGGCGCACCCCGCCTGGTCGTACCCGGAGCCGTACTCACGGCGCTGTGCCTCGCGCTGTTCGCCCTCACGGGCGAACAGACCTCGCCGTGGCTGGTGCTCGCCCTTCACGTGGCCCTGAGCGCGGGCATGGCGTTCGTCTTCACCCCCGTCTTCACCTCGGGCCTGGCCGTACTGCCGCCGCACCTCTACCCCCACGGCTCCGCCATCCTGGGCTCGCTCCAACAGGTCGCGGCCGCCGCCGGCACCGCCCTGGTCATCGCCGTCATGTCGGGACGCGCCGCCACGGCGGCAGCCGAGGGCGCCGACGCCACCGGCGCCCTCGCCACGGGCATCCGGTGGGGATTCGGCATCGGCGCCGCACTCGGCGCCGTGGCCGTGCTGGTCGCGTTGCTGGTCCGCACCCCGCCCGCTCCGCATCAGCCCCCCGCGCCGGAGCCCCAGGACGAAGACGGCGCCACGACGCACAAAACCGCCCACACACCCACCTGACACCCTGGACGGCCGGACCACCGCCGGCTCTCGACGTGACCCGGCGGGTACCGCTTCCCGTGCCACCCCACCCGCGCCGACGGGCCGGCAGCCGGGTCCGTGCGCTGGAGCGGGATGTTCGCGGCCTACGCCGCGGGCCGCGTGGCCAGCCCCAAACCGGTCCACAGCCAGGCCATCGGAGGCATGGTGAGCGGCATCCGGAACGCGGTGTTCAACGCCACCGGCAAACGCCTGACGGACCTGCCCATCAGGCTGGAGGCGCTGCTCTGAGCGCCGGACCGAGTCGGGCCGATGGCCTCCCCGGGCGGACCTGGTACCGGGCCAGGTGTGAAACTGCCCGTGCGCGCCGCCCTGATCCCCGCCCGCCACCACCTGCCGTGTCACACTCCGGCCGGGTCGGTGCGTTCGGCGGGACAGGGGCTGAGCGGGTGATCCCAGCTGACCGTCGACGGCCGTAAGGCGACCGGAGGAGCAGAGCGGTGACTGACATGGGCCCGATCGTGGTGTTCGCGAACTTCCTCTCGGACTTGGCGGTGGATCTCAACGAGGGCCAGATCCTGACGCAGTGGGCCCAGCAGGCGCCGCGGAAGGTGTGGCTGCTCCGGGCGGGGGACGTGTTCGTCACCCCCGTGCCGCTGAGCCCGGAGTTCCTGCGCTACGCGTACGGCCTGACCGGGGTGCCCCCGGAATCGGTGGCTGTCATCGAGGTGCCCCCCGCCGGAGCCGTCCCGCTGGCGAGGGCGGTGCGCGAGGCGGGCCTCGTCGAGCAGGTGAGGGCTCTCGCCGGGGACCGTGGCGCGGCGCTGCTGCCGACGGCGCTGGACGCGTCGGCGATCGCGTTCGCCCGGGACATCGGCATCGCGGTCCACCCGTATCCCACGGTCGAGGCCGCCGAGGCCGCCCTGAGGATGGCCATGCTGCTCAACACGAAGACCGGCTTCCGCGAGACGGCCGGGAAACTGGGCATGCGGCTGCCGACGGGCCGGATGTGCCGGCGCCCGCAGACGGAAGGCGTGGCGCGTGACCTCTTGAGGCACCACGAGCGCATCGTGGTGAAACCCGACCGTTCGGCCGGAGGGCACGGGATGCGCTTCGTGTCCCGCGACGACCTGAGGGGCGGGGCGAGCCTGCCCCTCGATGCGGTCGGTGGGCCCGAGGGCCTGTGGGTGGTGGAGGAGTGCCTCGACGTCGCCGAGTCGGTCAGCATCCAGATGGAGGCGACCCCCTCCGGGCCACGCGCTCTCTTCAGCGGAGCGATGCGCACGGTGCAGGGTTCCTTCACGGGATACGCCTCTCCGCTGCCGCCGTCCTGCGCACACGTGGCCGGCGAACTGGAGGAGTGGGGGACGGCCCTCGGCCGCCACCTGGCCGACCACGGCTACGCCGGGCCCTTCGGGCTCGACGCGCTGGTCGACACGGACGGCGTCGCGTACGCGAGCGAGAGCAACATCCGCCGTACGGCCACCACCACACCGCACGCCATGGTCACCCGGTTGACCGGAGGACCGGCCGGGCCGCACCCGGCGCCCGCGTGGTCGGTGGCGAAGGGCTGGACGCGCACTCCCATGGACTTCGACGAGGCCCTCGCCCGGCTGCGCGCCTCCCGCCTCGCGTTCGACCCGGATCACGGCGAGGGCGTGGTCCTCTACGCGGACGTACCGCCCGACGGCCGTTCCTGGCGGTACGCGGTGATCGCCAGGAGCCCCGGGGACGTCGAGGAACAGGAAACCGCCGTGGCGGCGGTCCTCGACTTCGAGGGGGGCTGACCCGCACGACGCCGGTCCCGGCACCCAGGAAGGGTGCCGGGACCGGCGTCGTCATGCGGGAACGGGATCAGGCGGGGCGGCCGCCGAAGGGGGCGCCGGTGCCGTAGTACGTGCCCAGCTCCTCCCGGTACCCGGCGTCGCCGAGATGCTTGTCCCGGTGGAACTCGGGGGAGTCCTTGATCTGTTCCTTGGTGCGGTCGACGAAGACCTTCTTGTCCTCCGGGTCGATCCTGACGACGGTGCTCGCCGGCAGCAGGACCTCCTTGCCGAAGATCCACACACCGGTGTCGACCACCAGATAGGCGTCACCGACCTCGTCGGAGTGCTTGTCGACCTTGCCGATGCCGCCGTCGGTCGCCTCGACCTTGTAGCCGGTCAGATCGGTACCGGCCAGGTGGCCCGACGTCGACTTGTAACTCCACACATGTTCAGTCACGCGAAAACAACTCCTCGGTCAATGGAGGACGGCGGCGAACTGCCTCTCCGCCGACCCTCCTTGTTCCGTACGTCGTGCTCGGCGGATGTGCTGCTCACCGCCTGGACTTCACCTGCCCCGCCTTCGCGACTTCACGCACCCGCACCGAAGAACGGGCCCTCGAGGCCTCCTCGGACCAGCAGACATGGCTGATACCGATTGGCTCGACTACTGGCTGTCGCAGGCTCCGCCCTCTCAGAGGGGGCGTTGGCGCTGATCGCCGCTGTGGTTGCCCGGGAGGACGGTGGGGGACCTGCGGCTGAAGCCTGTGCTATCGACCGGCTCAGATGGCTGTCAGCGCGGTGTGAGAGCCTCCAGGGCATGAGTTATGACCTGGCTGTCTGGGAGGGCGAGAGGCCGGCGGATGACAAGTCCGCCGGCCGGGACTTCAACGACTTATACGACCGATACATCGAGGCCGAGGCGGAGGAGCCTCCGTCCGAACGCATAGCGGCCTTCGTCACCAAGCTTCTTGAGCGGTGGTGTGATCTCCCTGAGGACGAGGAGGACACTTCGCCTTGGTCGACCGGGCCGTTGATCGGTGAGGCCAGTGGTCCTTTGATCTACTTCCCGATGCGGTGGAGCATGGCCGAGGAGGCCTCTGCCTACGCGGCGGCCGTGGCGGAGTCCATGGGGCTGGTCTGTTTCGACGTCCAGCAGGACCGGCTCAGGCCTTGAGCGGGTCCCTCACCGGCGGCAGCCGGTGAGGGCTGTGTCCTGCCCGGCACCAGCCCCGTCCTGCGGGAGCATCTAGAAAAAGCCGAGCTTCTTCGGTGAGTAGCTGACCAGGAGGTTCTTCGTCTGCTGGTAGTGCTCCAGCATCATCTTGTGGGTTTCGCGGCCGATGCCGGACTGCTTGTAGCCGCCGAAGGCGGCGTGGGCCGGGTAGGCGTGGTAGCAGTTCGTCCAGACGCGGCCGGCCTGGATCGCGCGGCCCGCGCGGTAGGCCGTGTTGACGTCACGGGTCCAGACGCCCGCGCCCAGGCCGTACGCGGTGTCGTTGGCGATGCGGACGGCGTCGTCGAAGTCCTGGAAGGAGGTCACGGACACCACCGGGCCGAAGATCTCCTCCTGGAAGATCCGCATGCGGTTGTCGCCTTCGAAGATGGTCGGCTGGACGTAGAAACCGCCCGCCAGCTCGCCCTCCAGCTCCTGCTTGCGCCCGCCGGTGAGGAGCTTGGCGCCCTCCCGCTGGCCGATCTCCACGTACGACAGGACCTTCTTCAGCTGTTCCTCGGAGGCCTGCGCCCCGATCATCGTGTCCGTGTCCAACGGGTGTCCGGGCACGATGAGTTCGGTGCGGGCGACGGCCGCCTCCAGGAAGTCCCCGTACCGGCCGCGCTCGATCAGCGCGCGCGACGGGCTCGTACACACCTCGCCCTGGTTGAGGGCGAACATCGTGAAGCCCTCCAGGGCCTTGTCGCGCAGGTCGTCGTCCGTCGTCCAGATGTCGTCGAAGAAGAGGTTGGGGCTCTTCCCGCCGAGTTCGAGGGTGACCGGCGTGAGGTGCTCGGCCGCGTACTGCATGATCAGCCGGCCCGTGGACGTCTCCCCGGTGAAGGCCACCTTCGCGACGCGCGGGCTGGACGCCAGGGGTTTGCCCGCCTCCTCGCCGAAGCCGTTGACGATGTTCACCACGCCGGGCGGCAGCAGGTCCGCCACCAGGCTCAGCCAGTAGTGCACCGAAACCGGTGTCTGCTCGGCCGGCTTGAGGACGACCGTGTTCCCGGCCGCGAGCGCCGGAGCGAGCTTCCACACCGCCATCAGGATCGGGAAGTTCCACGGGATGATCTGGCCGATCACGCCCAGCGGCTCGTGGAAGTGGTAGGCCACGGTGTCGTCGTCGAGCTGGCTGAGCGCACCCTCCTGGGCGCGCAGCGCACCCGCGAAGTAGCGGAACTGGTCGACGGCCAGCGGCATGTCCGCGGCGAGCGTCTCCCGGACCGGCTTGCCGTTCTCCCAGGTCTCCGCGACCGCGAGGGCCTCCAGGTGCTGCTCCATGCGGTCCGCGATCCGCAGCAGGACCGTCGACCGCTCGCCGGCCGAGGTGCGGCCCCAGCCGGGCGCCGCCGCGTGGGCCGCGTCCAGGGCGCGCTCGACGTCCTCGGCGGTGCCGCGCGCGACCTCGGTGAACGGCAGACCGGTGATGGGGGAGGGGTTGTCGAAGTACCGGCCGCGGGCGGGCTCGACGTACTCGCCGCCGATGAAGTGGTCGTAGCGGGACGCGTACGACATCAGCGCGCCCTCGGTACCGGGCGCAGCGTAACGGGCCATGGTGTCCTCCCCTTGCCGGGCGCCGGCCGCCGTCGGACAGCGCTCGGGGAGGAGGCTAGGAGCGGGCAGGTTGCGGGTACGTTGCGTGCCGGGGGCCCGCCGCGGTGACGGGCCCGGCGTACCCGTACCCGGTTCCGTTCCGGCTCGCGGCGGGCGGCGCGCCGAGTTCCGCGTCGAGGGCGCGCACGCGGGCCAGCGCGGCCGGCCGGCCCTCCGGTGGCAGGGCGTCGGCCAGCGCCCTCCACACCGCCGGATCCTCCGCGCCCCACGGGGCGCACACCCAGTCCGTGAGCAGTCCCGCGTCCGCCCGGGCGATCACCGCCGCCCGTGCCTGCTCCTCGATCCGGCGGCGCAGCCGCACGATGCCGGGCGCCGTCGACGCGGGCAGCAGCGGCCCCGCGTACCGGGCGAGCGCGGCCGAGACGGCGCCCGCCGCCAGATGCCGGATCACCGCGGTGGAATCGGCCTCCAGCGGGGCGGCCGTCCGGTAGGGCCGCGAGAGCAGGTGCTCCGCCCCCAGCAGGCCCCGCAGCCGGGACATCTCCGCCCGCAGGGTCACCGCGGAGACCGACTCGTCCTCGTACAGGGCGTAGGCCAGCTCCTCCCCCGACAGGCCCTCCGGATGGTGCGCCAGCAGGGTGACGATCTCGCTGTGCCGCCGCCCGAGCGGGATCCGCCGGCCCCCGAGGACCAGCAGCGCGCCGTCACGGCCGAGCACGGTGAGGCTGTCCCGGCCGACGGCCGGGGGTTCCGGCGCGAGCAGCGCCAGCTGGGTCTCCGCCGCGCGGGCCACCGCCTGGACGAAGGCCAGCGAATGGGGGTGGGCCAGACCGTCGCCGCCCGTGATGTCGACCGCCCCGAGCACCCGCCCCGTCCCGGGGTCACGGACCGGGGCCGCCGCGCACGTCCAGGGATGGACCCGGCGGCTGAAGTGCTCCGCCCCGAAGACCTGGACGGGCCGCCCGACGGCAACCGCCGTACCCGGCGCGTTCGTTCCCATCGCCGTCTCCGCCCAGCGCGTGCCCGGGACGAAACCCAGCCGCTCGGCCCGGCGCAGCGTGGCCGGCTCACCCTCGACCCAGAGCAGCCCGCCCCGCGCGTCGCACACCGCCAGCAGGTGCGCCCCGTGCGCCGCGAACGCCCCGACGAGGTCCCGGAACAGCGGCATCACCCGGGCCAGCGGATGCTGCGCGCGGTAGGACCGCAGCTCGGCCTCCGCCAGCTCCAGCCGGGGCTCGCACTCGGGACTGAGCCGGGCCCCGGCGCACCGCCGCCAGGACTTCGCGATCACCGCCCGGACCGGAGCCTCGACCCGCCCGTCCTCGGTGAAGGCCGCGTGCGCCCGGCGCAGGACGCGCGTGCGCTCGACGGGATCGGCCCCGCCCGGCAGCGCCAACGACGGATCGCCCATGTCACCCTCCCGAGGGACCGTGGTGCCGCGGTACGCGGAGCGCCCCCATCGTCGTGCGGGTGCCCGGCCCCGGCAAGCACTACGTCGGCCACTCCCCGCCGAAACGAGTGCCCGGGGGCGGCCCGTCGATCAGGCCGGCCCGTCGGCGCCTTCGCCGGGGCCGGCCTCCAGAGAGGCCAGGGCCGAGGCCGGGTCCGGCGCGCCCGGGCCGGCCAGGGTCCACCGGCCCGCCTCGCGGCGCAGCGGCCACCAGCGGCCGTCCCGGCCGAGGCGGAGCTGCTGCCGGGCGCCCGGTGCCGTCCAGCGGGCGCGGACCCGGCGCAGCTCCGGAGCATCCTCGTCCGGCCAGGCCGCCGCCAGTGCGGAGCGGGCCCGGGCCAGAGCCTCCCGGTCCGGCGACCAGTCGTCCTCCAGCACCGCGAGGGCGGGCGCCCCGCCGAAGCCCCAGGCCCGTACGGCCAGGGCCATCGCCGGGCCGTCGCGGCCGGAAGCCGCCGCCAGGCGGAAACGGAGCCGGAAGTGGCGGGCCCCGGCGGTGAGCCGTACCGCGTCTTCCGTGGCGGTCAGCGGGGCCCGCCGCGCGTACTCGGCGCCGCCCGCGGCCAGGGCCTCCGCGAGCAGCCGGTGGGCTTCGGACGCGGCCGCCTGCGCGAGGAACTCCACGGCGTCCACGTCCAGTCCCTCCGGCTGCGCCTCGGTGTCCAGCGTCGGCGGCTGACCCGGAGCGTCCGGCAGCTCCGGCGGCGGGGGCAGCGGCGGCAGGCCGGCCCGGGCCGCGAACACCTCGGCCGCCGGGACGCCGGTGTCGGCAGGCCGGACACCCGGTTCCGGTTCCCGTTCCGGTTCCGCTCCGGCGACGCTGCGGTCCTCCAGCTGGATCACGAGGTCCCGCTCCGCACGCCCGCGCAACAGCAGCAGCAGGAACGGGTCCCCGTCCAGCAGCCGCGCCATCTGGTAGCAGAGCGCCGCCGTGTGCGGGCAGTGGTCCCACTCGCCGCAGTCGCAGCGCGGGTCGAGCTCGCCGATGCCCGGCAGCAGGTCCACCCCGGCCGCCGCCGCGTCCTCGGCCAGCTCCGGCGGCACCTCACGGTCCAGCAGCGCGGCGATGTGCCCCGACTCCGCGGCCGCCAGACCCAGCAGCCGGTCCCATTCCGCTTCCGTGAACTCCTGGACCAGCACGTCCGTCCGGTGAGCCGTCCCGTCCCGGTCCCGCACCACGGCCGTCAGCCCGCCCGCGCGCACCGATACGGCGCCGACCGCGCCGGTGCGCGCGTACCGCCGGCCCTGCCTGACCTGCTCCGCGTCGAGGGCGCCGTCCTCCAGGGCGCGCAGCCAGGCGTGACCCCACCAGGTGGTGGCGAAGGCCCGGCCGGCGTGCGGCGGCAGCGCGGGGAACGTCTTCTCGTACGGGTCGTGCGCGCTGCTCATCGGTTGCTCCCCGGGGCCGGGCGCAGGGCCACGAGCTCGGCCAGCTCGGCGTCGGTCAGTTCGGTCAGCGCGCCCTCGCCGCCCGCGAGGACGGAGTCGGCCAGGGCCCTCTTGCGTTCCAGGAGTTCGGCGATGCGGTCCTCGACGGTGCCCTCGGCGATGATCCGGTGGACCTGGACGGGCTGGGTCTGGCCGATGCGGTAGGCGCGGTCGGTGGCCTGTTCCTCGACGGCCGGGTTCCACCAGCGGTCGAAGTGGACGACGTGTCCGGCCCGGGTCAGGTTCAGGCCCGTCCCGGCCGCCTTGAGGGAGAGCAGGAACACCGGGACCTCCCCGGACTGGAAGCGGTCGACGAGTTCCTCGCGGCGCGGGACCGGCGTCCCGCCGTGCAGGAGCTGCGAGGCGATCCCGCGTGCCGCCAGGTGCCGCTCCAGGATCCGGGCCATGGCCACGTACTGGGTGAAGACCAGGACGGAGCCGCCCTCGGCGAGGATCGTGCCGAGGAGTTCGTCGAGGAGCTCCAGCTTTCCGGAACGGGCGGTGTCCTGCGCCGCCTCCCGGCCGCCGGCCCCGGTGGGGTCCTGATCCTTCAGGTACTGGGCGGGGTGGTTGCAGATCTGCTTGAGGGAGGTCAGCAGCCTGACGACCAGGCCGCGTCGCTCCATCCCGTCCGCGGCCGCGATCGCGGCGAGGGTCTCGCGCACGACCGCCTCGTACAGCCCGGCCTGTTCGCGGGTGAGGGACACCGGGTGGTCGGTCTCCGTCTTCGGCGGCAGCTCGGGGGCGATGCCCGGGTCGGACTTCTTGCGCCGCAGCAGGAACGGCCGCACCAGCGCGGCCAGCCGGGCGGCGGCCCGCGGGTCGCGGCCGCTCTCGACGGGCTCGGCGTAGCGCGCGCGGAAGGTGCCGAGCCGGCCGAGGAGGCCGGGCGTGGTCCAGTCGAGCAGGGCCCACAGTTCGGAGAGGTCGTTCTCCACGGGGGTGCCGGTGAGGGCGACGCGGGCCGGCGCGGGGATGGTGCGCAGCGCCCTGGCGGTGGCGGAGCGCGGGTTCTTGACGTGCTGGGCCTCGTCGGCGACGACCATCCCCCAGGGGCGGGCGGCGAGTTCGGCGGCGTCGAGCCGCATGGTGGCGTACGTGGTGAGGACGAAGCCGCCTTCGAGTCCGTCGAGGGTGCGGCTGCCGCCGTGGAAGCGGCGTACGGGCGTGCCGGGCGCGAACCTCTCGATCTCCCGCTGCCAGTTGCCCAGGAGGGAGGCCGGGCAGATGACGAGGGTGGGCTCGGGGCGGTCGCGGTGCAGGTGCAGGGCGATCAGGGTGACGGTCTTGCCGAGGCCCATGTCGTCGGCCAGGCAGGCGCCGAGGCCGAGCGAGGTCATCAGGTCGAGCCAGGCCAGCCCGCGCAGCTGGTAGTCGCGCAGGGTTGCGGCGAGGCCCTTCGGTGCCTCGGGGAGGGCGGCGTGTGCGGGGTCGGCGGTGAGCCGTGCCTTCAGCTCGGCGAGCGCTCCGGCGGCCGTCACCTCGACCCGCGTGCCGTCGACCTCGGTGGAACCGGTGAGTACGGCGGCCAGCGCGTCGGCGGCGCCGACCGTGACGGGGCGTTCCGCGCGGGCGCGGGCGCGCCGGACCTCGGCGGGGTCGACCAGCACCCACTCGTCGCGCAGCCGGACCAGGGGGCGCTTCGCCTCGGCCAGGCGGTCGAGTTCCGCCGGGGTCAGGTCGGCCGCCTGATCGCCGAGGGAGTGGCGCCAGTCGAAGGACAGCACGGCGTCGGGGGAGAGGAGGCCCGGTACCGGCGGTGTCCCGGAGGCGTGCGCGGGAGGGGAGCCGATGACGGCGCGGGAGGTGAGGGTACGGGCGAGCCGGCGCGGCCAGTGCACCTGGACACCGTCGGCGGCGAGGGCCGCGGCGGCGCCGCCGAGCAACTCCGTCACGTCCTCGTCGGCGAGGTCGACCGCGTCCGGTACGGCGGCCCCGAGCAGCGGGGCGAGCGCGGGCCAGATCCGGGCCGCGCGGCGCAGCGCGCGCAGGGCGTCGAGGCGGGCGCGGGGCGGGAAGGGGGCAGGGGCGGCTCCCGGGGGCGCCGTCGGGGCGGCCCAGACGTCGGAGGCGTCGGCGACGAGGCCGGAGTCGGCGAGGCTGTGCATCTGGAGCACGGCGCGCAGGGCCGGCGGGGCCTCGGATCCGGGGGAGTCCGTGGCGTTCGTTTCCGTTTCCGTGTCCGTGGTAGCGGCGTCGGGGGAGAACGGGGAGACCGGGGAGTTCCGTGAGTTCGGGGCGGAGCCGGCGGTGGAGCGGTCGCCGTCGGGCCGGTGCGGGCCGGTGTCGCGGAGTTCGATGCGCAGGGAGATGCGTACTCCCGCGTCGTGGCCCGCAGCGACCTCGTCGGCCCACGCCCGCAGGGCGGGACCCGGCCGGGCGGGCAGGGAGCCCGCGGGCGCCGCGAAGGCGGGGCCGCCCGCGGCGGCGGGTGCGGCGGGGGACCGGGGCAGGGTGTCGGCGACCGCGTCGAGGAAGGCCCGCAGCAGGGGTTCGGGGGCGGGCAGCCGGAGCGGGCCGTCCGCCTCCAGGGGGACGCAGTGGGCTTCGGGCGGCATGGCGGACGCCAGCTCCCGGACCGCCCCCAGGTCGGCGGCCTCCAGCGGACCGGCCCGCCACGCGTCGTACCCGGCGGGGCTCAGTCCCGGCAGCAGGAGCCCCCGGGCGGTGAACCGCAGGGCGAGCAGCGCGGCCGCTCCCCAGAACGCGGCCGGGCCGCTCGCGCCGGGGGCGGTACGGGCCCGGGTGAGCAGCGGCAGGGCGGCGGCGACGGGCAGCACCAGGGCCTGGACGGGCACCCGGCGCAGCGCGGGCGTGACCACGGTCAGCTCCTCCACGACGCCGTCGGGGTGCTCGAAGCAGTCGGAGCCCCGGGAGCCGCCGGAGCCCCGGGAGCCGCCGGAGCCCTGGGAGCCCCCGGAACCCTGGGAGCCGCCAGATCCCGTCTGCCAGAAGGCGACGCGGCCGTTCCGCGGCGGGTCGGCGGGCAGGAAGACCGCAGAGTGGCGGAGGAGGCCGGAGATCTCGGAGCGCACGCATTCCTCAAACTTGACTACCGGGTACGGGGCGGCCGAGAGTACCTCATGCCCGGCCCCCGGCGGTGTCAGCGACGCGGTGACCTGGGTCACGCGGGAACGCGCGGTCGGGGCGGAGCGTTGAGAGGTCAGTAGCCGACGCAGGAGGAGGTGTCCGTAGATGTCGAGGAGCGGAAAGGTCGCGGTTGCCGCGGTCGCTGCAGCCATCGTGCTGTTCTACGTGTTCGGCGTGTGGGGGCTGGTGGCCCTCGTCGCGGTCCCGGCCGTCGCGTACCTCCTGCTGGACACCTCCCAGCGCCGTCGACTGCGGGGCATATCCAGGAAGCAGCTCGGCCGCTGAGGGCGGCAAGGGGGACGTTTTTCATGAACACCGCACAGGTCGCGGCGGTCAGCAGCAACGGCGCGTACTCGTTCACGAAGCCGAACCGGGAGAGCATCACGCTGCTCGCCGGCCTCGGTGTGGAGGGGGACGTGCACGCGGGGGTCACGGTCAAGCACCGTTCGCGCGTGGCGCAGGACCCGACGCAGCCCAACCTGCGGCAGGTGCACCTCATCCACCGCGAGCTGTTCGACGAGGTGGCGGGCCAGGGCTTCGAGGTCGCGCCGGGCGAGCTCGGGGAGAACGTGACCACGCAGGGGATCGACCTGCTCGCGCTCCCGACCGGAACGCTGCTGACGCTCGGCGAGGAGGCGGTCGTGGAGGTGACCGGTCTGCGCAACCCGTGCCTGCAGATCGACAACTTCCGGAGCGGGCTGCTCAAGCAGGTCGTCGGGCGGGACGAGGAGGGACGGCTGGTCCGCAAGGCCGGAATCATGGCCGTGGTCCACCGCGGCGGCACGATCCGCCCCGGCGACACGATCACGGTCACCCTTCCGGCACGCCCGCACGTCCCTCTCGAACGGGTCTGATCCAACGGGTCTGAAGGGACGGGCCGACGCGGACCGGCACCAGAGCCCGGCGTCGGGCCCGCACCCGGTGCCGGGGCGTCCCGTCGACGCGGAGCACCCCGGACCCGTTCCGGCGCGGCTGGGCCGGCGGACCCCGGTTCGGGTCAGTAGTAGTCCCGCATCAGGGCCGTGGCCCACTGCGGCTGGCGGGTCCCGCCGCGAGGCCCGAACTCCTCCATGTACGGCTTGAGGTCGAGCACCGGAGTGCCGTCCACCGCGTCGAGGCCCGCCACGTGCACGTCCAGGCCGTCCACCTTCAGCACCCGGCAGCGCGAGACGCCGAGCCGGTTCGGCCGGTTCTTCCCGCGCTGCGCGAAGATGCCGACCAGCGGCCAGTCCGTGTTGCCCCGGGGATGCCGGGCGCCCGTCTCGATCTTCTTCACCGGTACCCGGTCGAAGTGGTAGACGACCTCCAGGTGCGAGAAGTCCTCCAGCCCGTACAGGGCTTCCGGACCGAACCGCCGCGCGTCCAGCCGGATGACCGCCGTCTCCCGTCCCCAGTCGTCGTCGGCCACCTCCGCGCGGCCTCCCAGGACCACCCCCACCGGCTCGCACTCCACCGACTTCACCGACTTCTCCGACTCCACTGAATCCTCAGCGCCGGCTCGCTCCGTCATGCCGTCCCCCTCGTGTACGCACTTCTCGTTCTCGTGAGTTCACGCCGGCCGCGCGGCCACGCGGTCCAGCGCCGCCAACAGTTCCCGGAGGTCGACCTCCCCCTCGCGGGGGACGGCAAGGACCTCGCCCGGCTCCTCGTCCAGCAGGACGAAGGCCGTGTCGTCGGTCCGCGCCACCAGCGACCAGCCGGGCCCGTCCGCCCGTACGGTACGGGCGCCCTCGGCGGCGAAGGAGGACCGCACCCGGCCCGCCGGCGGCGCCTCGCGGGTGTATCCCGTCGCCTCCTTGAGCGCCCGCGCCAGACCGGGGTGCGCGGCAGCCGCCGCCCCGCCGTCCGTCGCCACGCGCTCGCGCCAGTCCGCCCACTCCCGGGCGATCTGGTCCGCACCCATGCGGCGCTGCACCGGCCCCCAGGCCTCCGCCGAGGGCGGAGTCAGCGGCACCCGGCCGGTGCCGTCCGCACCCTGCTCCGGATCGTGCGGCTCCGGAACACCCGGCGCGGACACCGTCAGCTCCAGCGGCCAGCCCGCGAGGGAGACCACGATCGTCCGCTCGTCGGGCGACAGGTCGTACTCCATGCCGCAGTCCCAGGAGGCGATGGCGGCGGCCACCAGCGAGACGTCGTCCACGACGACCGTCCAGCGCGCCCCCTCCTCGTCCTGCCCGAGCACCAGCCCGTACCCGTCCGTGACCGGCCGTACGCCCAGCAGCGCACAGGCCTCCGGGAAGTCGTCGCCCAGGACGGCCGGGAACTGCGTGGGGGTCAGCAGCACGGCGGTCAGCACGTACAGCGAGCCCCCGTCCTCCTCGTCTGACACGTGGCCTCCCGATCGCTCTCTCGTCGGCGCACCTTAACCAGCGGGTAACACGCACGTCGAGAGCAGGAGGAGTCCGATTTCCAAGCCCGCCACCTGTACGTACAGTTGGGAACCCGCCACAGAAAGGGATACCGGTGCAGCGTTACGACCGGCTGAGGGAAATCCTCCGGCTCGATCCCGACAAGGACTTCCTCGCCATCTACCGGCTCACCGCCACCTACGAGTTCCCCTGGGACTTCACCCGCGCCCTGGAGCTCGCCCTCTTCCGGACCTACGCCGTCCCTTCCATCGGCGGCCTCCTCGCCGAGACCGCCGAGTTCACCGAGCGCACGCAGAAGCGGTACGACGACACCGTGCTGCTCCTCGACGCGGTCGTCGAGCACGGCTTCGACAGCGACACGGCGCGCACCGCGATCCGCCGCGTCAACCAGATGCACCGCAGCTACGACATCTCCGACGACGACATGCGCTACGTCCTGTGCACGTTCGTGGTGATCCCCGCACGCTGGATCGACGCCTACGGCTGGCGCCCGCTGACCCGGCACGAGCGCACGGCCTGCGCCCGTTACTACGCGACCCTGGGCCGACACTTGGGCATCAAGGACATTCCGGACTCCTTCGACGAGTTCGAGAGCACCCTGGAGGCCTACGAGGCGGCCCACTTCGGCTGGGACGAAGGGGGCCGCGCGGTCGCCGACTCCACCCTCGGCCTGATGGCCTCCTGGTATCCGGCGCCGCTCGCCCCCGCCGTGCGGGGCGCGAGCCTCGCCCTCCTCGACGAGCCGCTGCTGAGCGCCTTCCGCTACGAGTTCCCGCGCCCCGGCGTCCGGCGGCTAGTGCGGGGCGCCCTGCGGCTGCGGGGCCGCGCGGTACGCCTGCTGCCCCCGCGCCGAAGCCCCCACCACGCCCGTCAGAACCCGGAGGTCAAGGGGTACCGGGGCGGCTACGACGTGGGCGAACTCGGCACCTTCCCGGTGCCGGGCGCGGGCGGCTGTCCCGTACCCCACCCCCGCCGTCCGGCCGGGGCGGACGCCCAGCCGCCCGCGTAGCACCGGCCGGCCGGGGCGTGCGGGCTCAGGCGCGACGGTCCGCGAGCACCAGGAAGCGGGCGTCCTCGTCGGCGTAGCGGGTCATGTCCCAGCCCGAACCGGCCAGCAGCGGGCCGAGGTTGTGCTCGGCCCGCAGGTCGTCGGGGGTGAGCTCCCGGCCGTGGCGCGCGGCGAGCGCGGCGCGCCCGATCGGGTGGAAGAGCGCGAGCCGGCCCCCGGGGCGCACCACGCGGGCGAGTTCGCGCAGGTTGGCCGCCGGGTCCGGCAGGTGGGCGATCAGCCCGGCCGCGAACACCGCGTCCAGGGCGCCGTCCCGCAGGGGCAGCCGGGCCACGTCCGCCCGCAGCAGCGTCCCGTCCGCCCCGCGCCCGGCCCGCCGCGCGGCGGCCAGCATCTCCTCGGTGAGGTCGACGCCCAGCACGGTTCCGGAGGGCCCGACGGCGGCCCGCAACGGGGTCAGCGCCCGGCCGGTGCCGCAGCCCGCGTCGAGCACCCGGTCCCCGGGGCGCAGCCCGGACTCGGCCACGGCGGCGACGAAGGCGGGCCCGTCCTCCGGGAACTTCCGGTCCCAGGCTTCGGCGCGCACCCCGAAGAACTCCTGCACATGCGTGTGGTCTCCGCTCATGCGCCCATGATCCCGCACGGCGGCGTTCCCACGGCGCCGCGCGGGGTTCTGGCCACCTACCGCCCTCCGAGGCTGCCTGCGGTGCGTGCACAAGGTGGTACGTGGTGTGATCGAAGACGAACGTAGCTCTGTCATATTCCAGCAGTTCCAGCGGCTTTCGAAATGCTCCCCTTGTTCGTCCCCTCACCCGGACTAGCGTCCCGTGGCCATGGGACACCTGGACCACGCCGCCTATGGCTGGCTTACACCCGTACTGTCATACGTGATGGCGTCGATCGGCGCCGCCCTCGGGCTGCGCTGCACCGTCCGCGCGCTCGCCGCGACGGGTACCTCCCGCCGCAACTGGCTCCTCACCGCCGCCTCGGCCATCGGCACCGGCATCTGGACGATGCACTTCATCGCCATGCTCGGGTTCCACGTCACCGGTACCGAGGTCCGCTTCAACGTGCCGCTGACCATCCTGAGCCTGCTCGTCGCCGTGCTCGTCGTAGGCGCCGGGGTCTTCGCCGTCGGCTACGGCAGGAACCGCGGCAGGGCCCTCGTCCTCGGCGGCCTGACCACGGGCCTGGGCGTCGCGAGCATGCACTACCTCGGCATGGCCGCCCTGCGCCTGCACGGCGAGGTCACCTACCGGCCGCTGGTCGTCGCGCTCTCCGTCGCCATCGCCGTGCTCGCCGCGACCGCCGCCCTCTGGGCGGCCCTCAACATCAAGGCACCCGTCGCCGTCGCCGTGGCCTCGCTGGTCATGGGCGCCGCCGTCACCAGCATGCACTACACGGGCATGGCCGCCGTCGCCGTCGGCGTCACCCCCTCGGACACGGCGCTCTCCGGAGCCACGGCCATGCAGTTCATCTTCCCGCTCGCGGTCGGCCTGGGCTCCTACCTCTTCATCACCGCCGCCTTCGTCGCGCTCTCCCCGACCGCCGACGAGCGGGCGGCCTCCGCCTCCGCCCGGAACCTGGGCGAGAGCGCGCTGCCCGCCCGCTGATCCGGCCCCGCCGCCCCCCGACGTCCGCCCCCGACCTTCGCACGCACCACCCGGAACGAGGAGCCCATGCGCAGACCCCGCACCAGACCGGAAGCAGCGGCACAGCGGCCGCCCGTGCCCCCTGCGCGCGGCCGCCGGGCGCACGCGGGGCCCCCGGCCGAGGAACCCGAGCAGGACCGGGCCCCCCTCCCCGGTGCGGCCCCGGCCCGAGCCGCTGCGGGCGGGGTGCGGCCCCGGATCCGGCTGCGGCCCGCCACCGTCCGCGCGAAGATCGTCTCGCTGCTGATGGTCCCCGTGATCTCGCTGCTGGCCCTCTGGGGTTTCGCCACCGTCAGCACCGCCCAGGACATCGCCCGCCTCAGCCGGATCCGCCAGGTCGACGCCGAGATACGCACCCCCGTCGCCGCCGCCCTGACCGAGCTCCAGGCCGAACGCCGGTCGGCCGTCCGCTTCCTGGCCGATCCCTCCGACCAGGGATCCGCCCTGGCACAGCAGGTCCGGCGCACCGACGACGCCGTACGGAGCCTGCGCCTCGGCGACCGCCACACCGTCGCCGACTCCGGGAACCACGGCGCCGACGTCGTCACCCGGCTCCGCGACTTCGTCACCGCCGCGGAGTCCCTCGGCTCCGCCCGCAAGGACGTCACCGACCGCCGCGCCGCCCCCGACGCGGCCTACGAGACCTACACGCGCGTGGCCGACTCCGCCCTCGCCGTCGAAGGTGCCCTCTCCGGTGGCCGCGACCCCGAACTCGGCTCCGACGCCCGCGTGCTGCTGGAGTTCGCCCGCGCCGGGGAACTGCTGGCCCGGGAGGACGTCCTGCTCGCCGTGCCCGGCCAGCGCAGTGCCGAAACGCTTCGGCGCCTGGCCGGGACCGTCGAAACCCGGCGCGCGCTGACCTCCGCCGCCGCCCGGGACCTGCCCGCCGCCCAGCGGGCCGTATGGGAGGCCACCTCCAAGAGCGCCGCGTACGCCGACCTCACCGCAGCCGAGGACCGGGCCCTGGCCGCCACCCCGGGCACGCCCACCCCGGCCGCCCCCGGCAACGGCAACGGCAACGCGGGCGCGGCGCGCGAGGCGTCTGCCGCTCCCGCCGGCTGGGAGGCCGCGTACACGGAGATCAGCGCCTCGATGAAGGAGATCCGCCGGACCGCGCACGCCGAAGCCGCCGACCGCGCCGACCCCTTCACCGAAGGCGCGCTCAGCCCCGCCGGCGCCGCCGTGCTGCTGGGCCTCGCCGCGGTCGCCGCCTCGCTCGTCATCTCGGTCCGCATCGGCCGCGCCCTGGTCGTGGAGCTGGTCTCGCTGCGCAACACCGCCCTGGAGATCGCCCACCGCGAACTCCCGCACGCCATGGACCGGCTGCGCGCCGGACAGACCGTCGACGTGGACGCCGAGACCCCGCCCGGGCCGCCCGCCGACGACGAGATCACCCAGGTCGGGGAGGCGCTGTCCACCGTCCACCGGGCCGCCCTCAGCGCCGCGGTCGAGCGCGCCGAACTCGCCAGCGGAGTGAGCGGGGTGTTCGTCAACCTCGCCCGCCGCAGCCAGGTCCTGGTCCACAAACAGCTCACCCTCCTCGACTCCATGGAGCGGCGCGCCGACGACCCGGGCGAGCTCGGCGACCTCTTCCGGCTCGACCACCTCACCACCCGCATGCGCCGGCACGCCGAGAGCCTGATCATCCTCTCCGGGGCCTCCCCCGGACGTGCCTGGCGGACGCCGGTCCCGCTGACCAACGTGGTCCGCGCGGCCGTGTCCGAGATCGAGGACTACCCGCGCGTCGAGGTCAGCCGGCTCGCCGAGGCGGCCGTCGCCGGCGGGGCGGTCGCGGACCTCACCCACCTCCTCGCCGAACTGATCGAGAACGCCACCCAGTTCTCGCCCCCGCACACCAAGGTCCGGGTCAGCGGCGAGCCCGTCGGCGCCGGCTACGTCCTGGAGGTCGAGGACCGCGGCCTCGGCATGGGCCGCGACGTACTGGCGCAGGCCAACCGGCGCATCGAACACTCCGAGGACCTCGACCTCTTCGACAGCGACCGCCTCGGGCTCTTCGTCGTCAGCCGGCTCTCCGCCCGCCACGCGATCCAGGTGCACCTGCGCACCTCGCCCTACGGGGGCACCACCGCGGTGGTCCTGCTGCCGAACTCCCTGCTCCAGGGCGCCATCGCCGGACCGCCGGCCGCCGCGGCCGCACCCGGAGCCCCGGACGGGGCGGTACCCGGGGCCGGCCCCGCGCCGTCGCCCGCCCCGGCCATGACCGTCGTACGGGAGTCCGTGCGCGGCCTCCCGGCCACGGCTCCGGGTCCTGCCCCGGCCCCGGACCGTGACCGGGTTCCGGCTCCGGCTCCGGCTCCGGCTTCCGGCCCCGCCCCGCAGCGGCACCGGCCCGCCCCGGTGGCCTCGCTGCGGCCGCGCGGCTCCGGCGGCACGGCCACCCGTACCCACCAGGCACCCGCCCCCGTCTCCGCGTCCGTACCGGACCCGGGGCCGCTGCCGGGCCCCGCCGACCCGGCCCCCGGCGCCCCTCCCGCCCCCGCCTCCGGATCCGTGTCCGTACCCGGTGCCTCGGTGACCGAACTGCCCCGCCGGGTACGGCAGGCGAGTCTCGTCCCGCAGCTGCGCGAGGCCCCCGTACCGAAGGCTGCGGCAGGGGCGGGGGGCCCCGGGGAGCCGCCCGGCCGCAGCCCCGAGCAGGCCCGGGACCGCATGGCCGCCTACCGGGACGGCTGGGCGCGCGGCACCCGCGAGAACTCCCCCCACGCAGGCAGCGAAGGAGAAGCGTGATGATCGAGCACCACGGAACCGACCTCGACGGCGTCCGCCGGAACGGCGAACTGGACTGGCTGCTGGACGACCTGGTGACGCGGGTCCGCGAGGTCCGGCACGCGGTGGTCCTGTCCAACGACGGGCTGGCGGTGGGCTCCTCCAGAGCGCTCGGCCGGGAGGACGCCGAGCACCTGGCCGCCGTCGCCTCCGGGTTCCACAGCCTCGCCAAGGGTGCGGGACGGCACTTCCACGCAGGGGAGGTGCGCCAGACCATGGTGGAGATGGACGAGGGGTTCCTCTTCGTCGCGGCGGCCGGGGAGGGCTCCTGCCTGGCCGTCCTCAGCGCGGCCGGCGCCGACATCGGGCTGATCGCCTACGAGATGGCCCGCCTGGTCAAGCGGGTCGGCGAACACCTCTACACGCCCGCCCGGTTCGCGGCCCACCCGCCGGCCGCCGGGTGAGGGCGGGGGCCCGGAACGTGGACGGCCAGTGGTACGACGCCGAGGCGGGGCCCCTCGTCCGCCCGTACGCCATGACCGGAGGGCGTACGAAACCCGGACCCCACGGGGTCCGCTTCGACCTGATCGCGCTGGTCGTGGTCGACCCGGACGCCTCCGGGGACGCGGACGATTCACTGCTGGGGCCGGAGCACCGCACCCTGCTCGGACTGTGCCGCTCCGAAACGCAGTCGGTGGCGGAACTCGCCGCGGACGCGGACCTGCCGGTGGGTGTGGTGCGGGTGCTGCTGGGGGACCTCCTGGAGGCGGGACACGTCAAGGTGAGCCGGCCGGTGCCCCCCGCCCAGCTGCCGGACGAGCGGATTCTGCGTGAAGTCATCGAAGGATTGCGAGCGCTGTGATGGGACTGCACGACAACGGGCCCGCGCGGGCCGACGGTTCGGGGACGGACGGGGAACTGACCGCGCTCGCGCTGAAGATCCTCGTGGCCGGCGGCTTCGGCGTCGGCAAGACCACGCTCGTCGGCGCGGTCAGCGAGATCAGGCCCCTGCGGACCGAGGAACTGCTGAGCGAGGCGGGCGAACTGGTCGACGACACCGGCGGGGTCGACCAGAAGACGACGACGACCGTGGCCATGGACTTCGGCCGGATCACCATCCGGTCGGGACTGTCGCTGTACCTGTTCGGGACCCCGGGACAGGACCGCTTCTGGTTCCTGTGGGACGAGCTGTCGCAGGGCGCGCTGGGCGCGGTCGTCCTCGCCGACACCCGGCGCCTGGAGGACTGCTTCCCGGCGGTGGACTACTTCGAGCACCGGCGGATCCCCTTCGTCGTCGCCGTCAACTGCTTCTCGACCGCCCGGCGTTACGGGTCGAACGAGGTGGCGCGGGCGCTGGACCTGGACCAGGGGACGCCGGTGGTGCTGTGCGACGCGCGGGACAAGGACTCGGGGAAGGAGGTGCTCATCCGGCTCGTCGAGTACGCCGGGCGGATGCACACCGCCCGGCTGCTGGACTCGGTGGGGCCGCAGCCCGGCCCCGCGTGAGCGTCAGTCCGCGACACCGGCCGTCGCGATGACCTTCTCGATGGGGACGCGGACGAGGAGTTCGCCGGGCACGGCGTTGCGCCGGCCGAAGGCCTCGCCCCGTTCCTCGCCCATGTAGCGGCCGCCGATCCGGGTGGCCCAGCGCAGCATTTCCTGCGCGTCGTCGGCGTACTCGCTGAGCGTGGCGCGCCCCTGGAGGACCACGTAGGAGAAGGGCGGACGGTCGTCGTCCACGCAGAGGGACACCCGGCCGTCACGGGCCAGATTCCGCCCCTTGACGGTGTCCTTGCCGGTGTTGAACACGAAGGAATCGCCGTCGAGTACGAACCAGATGGGAGCGATGTGCGGGCTTCCGTCCTCGCGGACCGTGGCCAGCTTCCCGGTACGGGTGCCGTGGGAGACGAACGCCCGCCATTCCTCTTGAGTCATCTTCTGTGCCATGGGCCCATCCTCCTTGCCGGAAAGCCCCTGGTGGGGAAGGCTGGCGGAACGACTACGCGGGGCGGGGCGCGGCCATGTCGGCCGCGGCGACGGGGAGGGGCTGGAAATGGCACTGGACAAGCAGCTGGACTGGTTGCTGGACGATCTGACGCGCAGGGTCCAGCAGGTCCGGCACGCGGTGGTGCTGTCGAACGACGGACTGGTGACGGCGGCCACCGCGGGACTCGCGCGGGAGGACGCGGAGCACCTGGCGGCCGTCGCGGCCGGGTTGCAGAGCCTGGCGAAGGGCTCGGGACGGCACTTCCGGGCGGGTGAGGTGCGCCAGACGATGGTGGAGTACGACGAGGGCTTCCTCTTCGTGGTGGCGGCGGGATCGGGCAGCTGCCTGTGCGCGCTCAGCGCCGCCGAGGCCGACATCGTGCAGGTCGCCTACGAGATGACGCTGCTGGTCAACCGGGTGGGCGAGCACCTGGGAGTCGCCGAGCGGCGGATCACCGGGGGCTGATCCCCCGAGCCTGAGGGCGGGTCTGAGGGCGGGTCTGGTTTCCCAGCCGTCCGGGGCCCTTCGCGGGTCCGTCCGGAGGTTATCCACAGGCCTCGGCCGGTTTCGTCGCGCTGAGTTACGGTCTTTGCACAGAGTGATCGCCACTCGTGGGGGAGGACCGTGATGAAGAAGGCTGTGAAGGTGTGCGCGCGACCGGAGACGACGGCCGTGCAGGCGCTACCGGGGGACCCGCGGCAGGATGACCTGCTCGCCGCGCCCCGGGCCGCCGGGGAACTGGGTCTGGGCCGGGCCGAGTTCGCCCGCGCCGTGCAACTGGGCCTGGTCCGGGCGGGTCCGCGGGCCCCGGGCGGAGCTGCCCGCTTCACCCGGTCCGAGCTGGAACGGGTCAAGGCGGGCGGGGGTTTCCCGGAGGCCCTGCGCGCCCGCGTCGAAACGGTGGCCGGCGCCGACGCCGGGGCGAGGGTGCTGGGCACCGGGCCGAGCCGGTTCACCCGCCTCGCGCGCTGCGGGCACCTCACCCCCGTCGGCTACCGGATCAACCGCTACCGAGTCGTCGTATGGCTCTACCTGGGTGCGGAACTACGGGAGTTCGCCGCCGCGGAGCCGGGGCTGCTGCGCGGGGCCGCGCCCGCGCGGGACCGGGAACTGATCGCGGCCGGGGGAGACCTGAGGCCCAGCGGCTGGCGCGGCCGGCACGTGGGCCTGCTGCTGAGACGGACTTCCGACCCGTGGGAGCGGGCGGCCGTACTGGCCTCCGTGCTCCCCGAGGAGAAGGTGCGGACCGCGGTACCGGACCCGGCCGAGCGGATCGTGCTGGCCGCGCTCGCGCCGCCCCCGCCCTACGGCCACCCGCAGGCCCCGGCGGCCGCGGCGGTGGCGCGGCCCCTCCTGCGGGCGCAGCCGCCGGACGAGGTGGAGCGGTACCGCGCCGGCCTGGACCTCGCCCTGGCCGGAGCCCGCGGTCAGTCGAACTCGACGGGGGAGAGGGGGCCGACGTAGACCCAGGCGCCGGCCTCGCGGGAGAAGGCGCTGTGCTCGTGCAGCGAGCCCGTGTGCCCGCCCTCGCGGTAGTGCGCGCGGAACTCCACGGAGCCCTCCGTCTCGAACATGCCGCCCCGCTCGGTGGCGAGGATCTCCAGCCGTTCCCAGCGCTGCCCGGGATCCAGGTCTAGCCGGCCCGGACGGGTCGAGGAGTGCCAGGAGCGCAGCAGGTAGGCGGTGTCGCCGACCGCGAAGGCGCTGAAGCGCGAGCGCATCAGCAGCTCGGCGGTGGGTGCCTGCTGGGTACCCGCGTGGAAGCGGCCGCAGCACGCCGGGTAGGCGGCGGGCAGCCCGCAGGGACAGGGGAGGGCCGGGGTGGGCATGCGCGTGCTCAGCTCTTCGGTTCGGGAGGGCGGACGGGAACTACTGCGGTGACACGGCCGGCTTGCCGGCGTCGGGTGCGTACGGGCGGAACAGGCCTTCCTGGACGACGGAGACCAGCAGCCTGCCCTCCACGTCGTAGATCCTGCCGCGGGCCAGACCCCGGCCGCCGTGGGCGATGGGCGACTCCTGGTCGTACAGGAACCACTCGTCCGCCCGGAAGGGCCGGTGGAACCACATGGCGTGGTCCAGGGAGGCCATGTCGAAACCGCGCATGCCCCACAGGGGTTCCACGGGGATGCGCACCGCGTCGAGGAGGGTCATGTCACTGGCGTAGGTGAGGGCGCAGGTGTGCACGAGCGGGTCGTCGCCCAGCGGGCCGACCGCCCGCATCCACACCGCGCTGCGCGGGTCGGCGTCCTTGAGCTCCTCCGGGGTCCAGCGGAGCCGGTCCACGTACCGGATGTCGAAGGGCTGCCGGCGGGCCATCCGCTCCAGCGCCTCGGGCAGCGCGCCCAGGTGCTCGCGGATCTCGTCCGCGACCTTCGGGAGGGTGTCCGGGTGCGGGAAGTCGAGGCGAGGGGGCAGCTGGTGCTCGATGCTGCCCTCCTCCGGATGATGGAAGGAAGCGGTCAGATTGAAGATGGTCTTGCCCTGCTGGACCGCGGTGACGCGACGCGTGGTGAACGAACGCCCGTCGCGCACCCGCTCCACCTGGTACACGATGGGCACGCCGGGGATGCCCGGGCGCAGGAAGTACGCGTGGAGCGAGTGGACCGGGCGGTCGCTCTCGGTGGTGCGGCCGGCCGCCACCAGCGCCTGCCCGGCCACCTGCCCGCCGAAGACGCGCTGGAGGGATTCCTGCGGGCTCGCGCCCCGGAAGATGTTGACCTCGATCTGCTCCAGGTCGAGCAGATCGACGAGTCTCTCGGCGGGGTTCGTCATCAGGGGTTCTCCACTGTCGGGTCCGTCGGGTCCGTCGGGTGCTGCGGGTACGTCGCGCGGGGCCGGGTCAGAGCTGGCCGAGCTCACCGACCGAGGTGACCCGGATGACGGCCCGGCCCTCCTCGTCGGACGCCGCGAGGTCGACCTCGGCGCTGATGCCCCAGCCATGGTCCCCGTTCGGGTCGGCGAAGGTCTGGCGGACGCGCCACAGACCGTGCGCCGGGTCCTCCTCGATCTGCAGGAGCTTGGGGCCGCGCGCGTCGGGGCCGGTACCCAGGTCGTCGTACTCGTCCCAGTACCCGTCCATGGCGTCGCCCCAGGCGTCGGCGTCCCAGCCGGACTCGGCGTCCAGCTCGCCCAGCACGTTGACGTGGTCCAGGGCCGCCAGTTCGACCCTGCGGAACATGGCGTTGCGGACCAGCACGCGGAAGGCGCGGGAGTTCGCCGTGACCGGCTTGACCTGATCGGCCTTCTCCTGGGCCTGCTCCGCCGTCTCCACCTCCGGGTTCGCCAGCTGCTCCCACTCGTCCAGCAGGCTGGAGTCGACCTGACGGACCAGCTCGCCCAGCCAGGCGATGAGGTCCTGGAGGTCCTCGGACTTCAGGTCGTCCGGGATGGTGTGGTCCAGCGCCTTGTACGCGCCGGCCAGGTAGCGCAGCACGATGCCCTCGGTGCGGGCCAGCTCGTAGTAGGACGTGAACTCGGTGAAGGTCATCGCCCGCTCGTACATGTCGCGGATGATCGACTTCGGGGAGACGGGGTGGTCCCGGACCCACGGGTGGCTCTTGCTGTACACGTCGTAGGCGTGGAGCAGCAGCTCTTCGAGGGGCTTGGGATAGGTGACCTCCTGGAGCCGCTCCATCCGCTCCTCGTACTCGATCCCGTCGGCCTTCATCGCGCCGACCGCCATGCCGCGTTCCTTGTTCTGCTGCGCGGCGAGGATCTGGCGCGGGTCGTCCAGGGTCGACTCCACGACCGAGACCATGTCCAGCGCGTAGGAGGGGGACTCCGGGTCCAGCAGGTCGAAGGAGGCCAGGGCGAAGGTCGACAGCGGCTGGTTCAGCGCGAAGTCCTGCTGGAGGTCGACCGTGAGCCGGATGGTGCGGCCCTCGGCGTCCGGGGTGTCGAGCTTCTCCACGACGCCGCCGTCGAGCAGCGAACGGTAGATCGCGATGGCCCGGCGGATGTGCCGCAGCTGAGCCTTGCGCGGCTCGTGGTTGTCCTCCAGCAGGTGGCGCATCGCCTTGAAGGCGTCGCCCGGCCGGGCGATGACCGACAGCAGCATGATGTTGGTGACCTTGAAACGCGAGGTCAGCGGCTCCGGGTCGGCGGCGATCAGCTTCTCGAAGGTGGTGTCCGACCAGGCCACGAAGCCCTCGGGGGCCTTCTTGCGGACCACCTTGCGGCGCTTCTTCGGGTCGTCGCCCGCCTTCGCCAGGGCCTTCTCGTTCTCGATGACGTGCTCGGGCGCCTGCGCGACCACGAACCCGGCCGTGTCGAAGCCGGCCCGGCCGGCGCGGCCGGCGATCTGGTGGAACTCACGGGCCCGCAGCGTGCGGACGCGGCTGCCGTCGTACTTGGTGAGCGCGGTGAACAGGACCGTGCGGATCGGGACGTTCACGCCCACGCCGAGGGTGTCGGTACCGCAGATGACCTTCAGCAGGCCGGCCTGCGCCAGCTTCTCGACCAGGCGCCGGTACTTGGGCAGCATGCCGGCGTGGTGGACGCCGATGCCGTGCCGGACGTAGCGGGAGAGGTTCTGACCGAACTTCGTGGTGAACCGGAAGTTGCCGATCAGCTCCGCGATCTTGTCCTTCTCCTCGCGGGTGCACATGTTGATGCTCATGAGCGACTGCGCCCGCTCGACCGCCTGGGCCTGGGTGAAGTGCACGATGTACACCGGGGACTGTCGGGTCTCCAGCAGCTCGGTGATGGTGTCGGTGATCGGCGTCGTCACGTACTCGTACGACAGCGGGACGGGCCGGGTCGCCGAGCGGACCACCGAGGTGGGACGGCCGGTGCGCCGGGTCAGGTCCTCCTCGAAGCGCTTGACGTCGCCGAGCGTGGCCGACATCAGGACGAACTGCGCCTGCGGCAGCTCCAGCAGCGGGATCTGCCAGGCCCAGCCGCGGTCCGGCTCCGCATAGAAGTGGAACTCGTCCATGACGACCTGGCCGATGTCGGCGTACTTGCCGTCGCGCAGGGCGATGGAGGCGAGGACCTCGGCGGTGCAGCAGATCACCGGGGCGTCGGCGTTCACGGAGGCGTCACCGGTCAGCATGCCGACGTTCTCGGTGCCGAACAGCTTGCACAGGTCGAAGAACTTCTCCGACACCAGCGCCTTGATCGGAGCGGTGTAGAAGGTGACCTTGTCCTGGGCCAGCGCCGTGAAGTGGGCGCCCGCCGCGACGAGGCTCTTGCCGGAGCCGGTCGGGGTGGAAAGGACCACGTTCGCCCCGGAGACGACCTCGATCAGTGCCTCCTCCTGCGCCGGGTACAGGGTGATGCCCTGGCCCTCCGCCCACGAGGAGAAAGCCTCGAAGAGGGCGTCGGGGTCGGCGTTCGGCGGGAGCTGATCAATGAGGGTCACACCCCCCATCTTGCCTGGCTTCACCCCGGATGAGGGAACCGGCAGACGGGAGGAAGATCACCGACGGTACGCTGAGCCGTCCGGGCGGCCCGATCGATTCCCTCAACAGGGCCCCATCACCACGGCACTGGGGCGGGAACGAGCATGATGGGTCCGGCGCACTCACTGTCGGGGGCAGCGGCCTGGCTGGGGGTGGGCGCCGCCGCGGCGGCCGCCGGGCACCCGATGCCGTGGCCCGTCCTCGTCGTCGGCGCGCTCATCTGCGCGGGCGCCGCCCTCGCCCCCGACCTCGACCACAAGTCGGCGACGATCTCCCGCGCCTTCGGCCCGCTGTCCCGGGGCCTGTGCGAGGTCGTCGACAAGATCTCCTACGCCGTCTACAAGGCGACCCGCTCACCCCGCGACGCCCGCCGCACCGGCGGCCACCGCACCCTGACCCACACCTGGCTCTGGGCCGTCCTCATCGGCGGGGGCTCCTCCGCCCTCGCGGTCACCGCCGACCGCTGGGGCGTCCTCGCGCTGCTCTTCGTCCACCTCGTGCTCGCCGTCGAAGGCCTGCTGTGGCGGGCGGCCCGGATGTCCAGCGACGTCCTGGTCTGGCTGCTCGGGGCGACCAGCGCCTGGATCCTGGCCGGGGTCCTCGACCAGCCGGGCAACGGCGCGGGCTGGCTGTTCACCGCGCCGGGCCAGGAGTACCTGTGGCTGGGCCTGCCCATCCTGCTCGGCGCCCTGGTCCACGACATCGGCGACGCCCTGACCGTCTCGGGCTGCCCGATCCTGTGGCCCATTCCGATCGCCGGGAAGCGCTGGTACCCGATCGGCCCGCCCAAGATGATGCGCTTCCGCGCGGGCAGCTGGGTGGAGCTGAAGGTCCTCATGCCCGCGTTCATGCTGCTCGGCGGAGTGGGCGGCGCCTCCGCCCTCGGCTTCTTCTGAGCGCCCCGGGCCCTGCGCGTCCCGGGCTCTCCGGGGAGTTCCCGGGCCGTCTGTTCACAGCCGACCCGGACGGACATCATGTGTGCCGACGAGCCGTCGGAGCCGTCGGCCCGCATGACGTCCGGGGGGACCCATGGGCAACACCAGCAGAGCCGTCGGCGCGGGCGTGGCGGCGGCGGTCCTCGCCTCGCTCGCGCTCGCCGCACCGGTACGCGCGGACTCGGGGGACACCGCCGCGGCGCCGGACACCGGGGCCGCCTGCGCACCGGCGCTGCGCGTCCTGAAGTCGCTGCCGGGGCCCGACGGCGGCAATCCGTGGCTGCACACCGACCAGGTGAACGGCATCGGCCCGCTCGGCCTGTCCGTCGGGGTGTCCCACGACAGGCCCGCCTACTGGCTCGGCACCGCCGTGCACGCCGTGCCGCTGCCGGCGGGAGCCGCCGGGGGCAGCGTGGAGGCCGTCAACCGCCTCGGACTCATGGTCGGCACGCTCACCGGACCCGGTGGCCGCAAGGCCTTCAGCTACCGGCCCGGCGCGAAGGCGGTCACGCTGCTGCCCGGCGGCCAGTACGCCACCGCCGTCAACGACCGGGGCCACGTCGTCGGCCGCCGCCACGACGCCTCGACCGGCGCGAGCACCGGCCTCGAATGGTCCGGCCCGGCCCTGCGCAGGGAACTGCCCGTCCCGCCCGGCTTCCGGCTCGACGAGGTCACCGGGATCAACAACGCCGGGCAGATCACCGGACACGGCTCGGGCCCCACCGGCGACGACGACGAGCCCTACGACATGAACCCGGGCCTGCTCTGGTCCGCCGACACCACGGCCGCCCCCACCCTGCTCCAGCCGGTCGGCGGCAACTACGAGTACTACAGGCCGCAGGCCATCGACGAGAGCGGCCGGATCGTCGGCCACCACTGGTACACCCGGGCCATGCAGGAGACCCCGCTCCTGTGGACGGCCCCGTACACGGAGCCCTCCTACGTGCCCCCGCCGGCCGGGAGCACCAGCGGCACCTTCGAGGACATCAGCCCCCGCACCGGGGTCTCGGTCGGCGCCGCCACCACCTACGACCCGCCCGAGGACACCGTCGTCCGGGCCCAGTACCGGTCCGGCGGCGGCCCGATGCGCGTCCTCCCCGGACTCACGCCCACCGGCTACTCCGCCGCCTACGCCGTCGGGGACGACGACCGCGTCGGCGGGGTCGCGCTGGACGCCGCGCACGTGGCGCACCCGGTCGTGTGGACCTGCGCGGGCCGTCAGGCGTACGAGCCCGTCGCGCCGGCCCGCCGGCCCGGCGGCAGCCCCGTAGGCCCCGCCGGCCCGGCGAAGGCCCCGTAGACCCCGCCGGGCCGGCGGCCCGGTCAGCCGTGCCAGGAGCGCCACAGAGCCGCGTACGCCCCGTCGGCCGCCACCAGCTCGTCGTGCGAGCCGAGCTCGCTGATCCGGCCCGCCTCGACCACCGCGATCACGTCCGCGTCGTGCGCGGTGTGCAGGCGGTGGGCGATCGCGATGACCGTACGGCCGTCCAGCACCCGGGCCAGCGAACGCTCCAGGTGCCGGGCGGCCCGCGGGTCCAGCAGCGAGGTCGCCTCGTCCAGCACCAGCGTGTGCGGGTCGGCCAGCACCAGCCGGGCCAGCGCCACCTGCTGCGCCTGCGCCGGGGTCAGTGCGCTGCCGCCCGAGCCGACGTCGGTGTCCAGCCCGGACTCCAGGGCCCGCGCCCAGCCCTCCGCGTCCACCGCGCCCAGCGCCGCCCACAGTTCGGCGTCCCCGGCGTCCGTACGGGCGAGGCGCAGGTTGTCCCGCAGGGACCCCACGAACACGTGGTGCTCCTGGTTGACCAGGGCCACGTGCTCGCGGACCCGCTCCGCCGGCATCCCCGACAGCCGCGCACCACCCAGGGTCACCTCGCCCGTCCGCGGGGCGTAGATGCCCGCCAGCAGCCGGCCCAGCGTGGACTTGCCCGCGCCCGAGGGGCCGACCAGCGCCATCCGGGTGCCCGGCGGCACGGCCATCGACACCTCGTGCAGGACGTCGACGCCCTCCCGGTAACCGAAGCGGACCTCGTCGGCCCGCACCTCGCGTCCCTCCGGGGAGAGCGCGCCGTCGCCGGCCGCCGGTTCGATCTCGTGGACGCCGACCAACCGGGCCAGCGACACCTGGGCGATCTGCAGTTCGTCGTACCAGCGCAGGATCAGGCCGATCGGATCGACCATCATCTGCGCCAGCAGGGCGCCCGTGGTCAGCTGTCCCACCGACATCCAGCCCTGGAGGACGCAGTAGCCGCCGATCATCAGCACCGAACCCAGGATCGTCACGTAGGTGACGTTGATGACGGGGAAGAGGACCGTCCGCAGGTACAGCGTGTACCGCTCCCACGCCGTCCATTCCTTGATCCGCTGCTCCGACAGGGCGATCCGGCGCCGCCCCAGGCGGTGCGCCTCGACGGTGCGGCCCGCGTCCACCGTCTCGGTGAGCACCGCCGCGACCGCCGCGTACCCGGCCGCCTCCGAGCGGTACGCCGACGGAGCCCGCCGGAAGTACCAGCGGCAGCCGATCACCAGCACCGGCAGCGCCACCAGCGCGGCCAGGGCCAGCGGCGGCGCGGTCACCGCGAGCGCGCCGAAGAGCAGCCCGGCCCACACCACGCCGATGGCGAGCTGGGGCACGGCCTCGCGCATCGCGTTGGCCAGCCGGTCGATGTCGGTGGTGATGCGGGACAGCAGGTCACCGGTGCCGGCCCGCTCCAGGACGCCCGGCGGCAGGCCGACCGAGCGCACCAGGAAGTCCTCGCGCAGGTCGGCCAGCATCTCCTCGCCGAGCATCGCCCCGCGCAGCCGAACCAGCCGCACGAAGCAGGTCTGGACGACCAGGGCCAGCGCGAACAGCAGTGCCACGCGCCCCAGATGGAGTTCGCGCGCCCCCTCCGCGAGGTCGTCCACGACCCGGCCCAGCAGGTACGGGCCGGTCATGGAGGCGACCACGGCGACCGCGTTGACCGTCACCAGGACCACGAAGGCCCGCCGGTGGCGGAGGAACAGGCCGCGCACGTAGCCCCGTACGGTCTCCGACGAGCCCACGGGCAGCGTCGCGGCCGTCTCGGGGGCCGCCGGATCGTATTCCGGTGGCGCCACGCCGATCATGCGGATCCCTCGATCTCTGTGAGTGCTTCTTCCAGCCGGACCAGTGCGGCGCCGGTCCGGTCGGTCCCGCCGGTCCCGTCCGTCCCGCCGGTCCTGTCGGGCCCGTCGGGTTCGCGGGTGACGACCGCGCGGTAGCGCGGATCGTCGCGCAGCAGCTCGCGGTGCGTGCCGGCCTTGAGGGCCCGGCCCTCGTGGACGAGGACGACCCGGTCGGCCCGGTCCAGGAGCAGCGGCGAGGACGCCAGCACCACCGTGGTCCGCCCCTTGCGCAGGGCCGTGATCCCGTCGGCGATGCGTGCCTCGGTGTGCGAGTCGACGGCCGAGGTCGGTTCGTCGAGCACCAGTACCTCCGGGTCGGTGACCAGCGACCTGGCCAGCGCGAGGCGCTGGCGCTGCCCGCCGGACAGGGACCGGCCGCGTTCGGTGATCCGGGCGTCCATCGGATCGGTGACCCCGTCGGGCGCCGACTGGAGCAGGGCGTCCAGCACGTCAGCGCACTGCGCCGCGGCCAGTGCCGCCGCGGGCTCCACCGCACCGGAGGCCGGTACGTCGAAGAGCTCGCGCAGCGTCCCGGACAGCAGCACCGGGTCCTTGTCCTGTACGAGGACCAGCGTGCGCGCCGTGTCCAGCGCGAGCTCGTCCAGCGCCACCCCGCCGAGCAGCACCGAGGGCCCCTCGGCCGCGGTGTCGCCGGCCGGTACGGGCTGCCCGCCGAGGCGCTCCGCGAGCCGGCCCGCCACGTCCGGATCCCCGCACACGACGGCCGTGAACCGCCCGGCCGGAGCCAGCAGCCCGGTCTCGGGGTCGTACAGGTCCCCGCCCGGCGCGGGCGCGTCCGGCACGGCGGCGTCCGGGCCGGTGCCGGCGTCGGCGTCGGCGTCGGCGTCGGTACGGGTCAGCGACAGCACCCGGGCGGCGCGCTGGGCGGAGGGACGCGAGAAGGAGTAGGCCATGGCGATCTCCTCCACGTTCCTGAGCGGGTAGAGCATCAGGGACACGGCGCTGAACACGGCGACGAGTTCGCCGACGTCCAGCCGGCCGTCCAGCACGAGCGAGGAGCCGTACCAGACGACCGAGATGAGCAGCAGGCCCGGCAGGAACACCTGGATGGCCGAGATCAGCGCCCACATCCGGGCACTGCGCACGGCGGCGGCCCGGACCTGCTGGGAGGCCTCGCGGTAGCGGCCGAGGAACAGCTCCTCGCCGCCGATGCCCCGCAGCACCCGCAGCCCCGCGACGGTGTCGGAGGCGAGCTCGGTGGCCTTGCCGGCCTTCTCGCGCTGGAAGTCGGCGCGCCGGGTGGCCCGGGGGAGGAGCGGCAGGGCGGCGAGCGCCAGCACCGGCATGCCCACGGCCACGACGACGCCGAGGGTCGGGGCGTAGAAGACCAGGCCCACGCAGACGATCACGATCGCGAGGACGGCCGCCAGGAAGCGGGAGACGGCCTCCACGAACCAGCCGATCTTCTCCACGTCACCCGTGGAGACGGCGACGACCTCACCGGCGGCGACCCGCCGGGTCAGGGCCGCGCCAAGGTCGGCCGTCTTGCGGGCCAGCAGCTGCTGCACCCGGGCGGCGGCCGTGATCCAGTTGGTGACGGCCGTGCGGTGCAGCATCGCATCGCCGACGGAGATGGCGATGCCGAGGAGCACGATCGCCGCCCCGACGAGCAGGAGCCGCCGGCCGTCGCCGTCGACGACGGCTTCGACGCCGAACCCGACCGCGAAGGGCAGGCCGGCGATGCCGCAGTGGTGCAGCAGTCCCCAGCCCAGGCTCTTGGCCTGTCCGCCGAGTTGTCCCCTCCCCAGCCACAGGAGGAAACGGGGGCCGGAGCGGGCGTCGGGTACCCCGGGGTCCGGATACGGAAGATCGCTGATCTGCATGACGCCCCATGACTGGTCGAGTAGTCCAAACCACGCAAGGTTCGCCTTCCGGACCCGGCCCGGGCAATCGATTTTCCGGCCCGGGCCGGGGTCCGGCCGGGGTCCCTGCCGCTCCGGGGCGCGCGCTCCGGAGCGCGCGGACGGCGTACGGGAAGGGTGTGGATCCGGAGGACCTCAGGGCCGGGTGGCCCGTTCCAGGGCGAGGAGCACCGAGTGGTAGCCGCGCCCGGTGGCCCGGTCCATGCCCACCTCGCACATCCGGTTCGCCGACAGGTGCGCGTCGAACCGCCGCGCCGTCACCTCCCGCGCCTCCGGGGCCGTCGCCGACGCCGTCAGCTCCGGGTGGAGCATGCCCCGGTCACCGGCGAAGGCGCAGCAGCCCGCGTCGTCCGGGACGACCACCTCCTCGGCGCAGGCCTCGGCCACCGTCCGCAGCTGCGCCTCGTCGTCCAGGTGCCGCATGGAGCAGGTGGGGTGCAGGACGGCCGATCCCACGGTGCGCAGCACCTCCAGACGCGGCAGCAGTTCCTCGGCCGCCCAGACGACCGAGTCGACGATCCGCAGCCCGGCGTGGAGCGCGCGGTTGTCGTCGGTCAGGTACGGGACGACCTCGCGGGCGAGGCCCAGGGTGCAGGAGGAGGCGTCGACCACCAGCGGGAGCCGGCCCCCGGCCGTCCAGCCCCAGGCGGCCTCGACGGTCCGGTTGGCCATGATCCGGTTGCCGTCCGCGTAGCCCTTGGAGTGCCAGATCGTCGCGCAGCAGGTGCCCGCGACGTCCTCCGGGATCCACACGGGCATCCCGGCCCGCTCCGACACGGCCACCACCGCCTCCGGGAGGGAGGGCCCGGGATGCCCGTCGGGGTTGCCGAAGATCCGGTTGACGCAGGCGGGGTAGTAGACGGCGGCGGCGCCGGCCCGCCGGGTGGGCGGCAGCCGGCGGGCGGCGGCTCCCGGGATCTGCGGCAGCCACGCGGGCACCAGGTCCGGACGGACGGCCTTGCGCGCGAGCGCCGTCGCGGCCCCCAGCAGCCGGTCCGCGACCGCGTCGGGAACCGCGCCGGCGGCGGCCACGGCCAGCCGGGCGGCGGCCTCCACGGTGCGGAACCGCCGGGCGGCCAGGGCCGCGGCCCGCTCCTCGCGCGGGCCGTGCCGGCGGTGGCGGAAGTCCCGCATCAGCGCCCCGGTGTCGATGCCGACGGGGCAGGCGAGCTTGCAGGTGGAGTCACCGGCGCAGGTGTCGACGGCGTCGTAGCCGTAGGAGCCGAGCAGTTCGTCGAGCACGCGGGAACCGGGCTGCTGCCGCGTCATCTCGCGGCGCAGCGCGATCCGCTGGCGCGGGGTGGTCGTCAGGTCCTCGCTGGGGCAGGTGGGTTCGCAGAACCCGCACTCGATGCAGGGGTCGGCGACCGCCTCCACCCGCGGGATCGTCTTCAGGCCGCGCAGGTGGGCCCGCGGATCCCGGTCGAGGAGGACGCGCGGGGCGAGGATCCCGTCGGGGTCGACGATGCGCTTGGTGCGCCACATCAGCGCGGTGGCCTCGGGGCCCCACTCCAGCTCCAGGAAGGGGGCCATGTTGCGGCCGGTGGAGTGCTCGGCCTTCAGGGAGCCGTCGAACCGCTCCACGGTCAGCCGGCAGAAGGCGTCCATGAACGCCGCGTACCGGGCGACGTCCTCGGGCTTCGCGGCGTCGAAGGCGAGCAGGAAGTGCAGGTTGCCGTGGGCCGCGTGACCGGCGACGGCCGCGTCGAACCCGTGCTCCTCCTGGAGCGCGAGGAGTGCCTCGCAGGCTTCGGCCAGCCGCGCCGGGGGCACGGCGAAGTCCTCGGTGATCAGGGTGGTTCCGGGCGGCCGGGCGCCGCCCACGGCGGTGACGAAGGCCTTGCGGGCCTTCCAGTAGCCGGAGATCGTCCCCGGGTCGCGGGTGAAGGCGTTGGTCACGGAGGCGACGGGCGCGACGAGCTCCAGGGCGGGCAGCACCGCGGCCGCGCGGCGTTCGCACTCCGCGCGGCCCGCCGCGTCCGGAGCCCGGAACTCGACGAGCAGGGCGGCCGTGTCCTTGGGGAGGTCCGCCCAGTCGGCGGGCACGCCCGCGACGCTGACGGAGGCGCGCAGCGTGTTGCCGTCCATCAGCTCGACGGCGAGCGCGCCGGCCTCGTTGAACAGCGGGACGGCGGCCGCCGCGGCGGGCAGCGAGGGGAAGAAGAGCAGGGCGCTCGTGAGCTCGCGGTCGAGCGGGACGGTGTCGAAGACGACCTCGGAGATGAAGCCGAGCGTGCCCTCGGAGCCGACCATCAGGCCGCGCAGGATCTCCACGGGCGTGGTGCCGTCGAGGTAGGCGTCCAGCCGGTAGCCGGTGGTGTTCTTGATCTCGTACTTGGCGCGGATCCGGGCGGTGAGCACCGGATCGGCCTCGATCTCCGCCTTGACCGCCATCAGGGCGCGGCACAGGGCCGGTTCGGCGCGGGCGAGCTCCTCGTCCGCGAGCGGGTCGGCGGTGTCCACGACGGTGCCGGTCGGCAGGACGAGGGTGAGGGAGGAGACGGTCCGGTACGAGTTCCTCGTGGTCCCCGCCGTCATGCCGGAGGCGTTGTTCGCCACGACTCCGCCGACGGTGCAGGCGATGGCGCTGGCCGGGTCGGGCCCCAGGATCCGGCCGTGCCGGGCGAGGGCGGCGTTGGCCCGCAGCACGGTCGTGCCCGGCCGGACGCGGGCGCGGCGGCCGCCGTCGAGGACCTCGACGCCCGTCCAGTGGCGGCGTACGTCGACCAGGATGTCCTCGCCCTGGGCCTGCCCGTTGAGGGAGGTCCCCGCGGCGCGGAAGACCACGTCGCGCTGCCTGCCGTGGGCGTACGACAGGACGGCGGAGACGTCGTCGACGTCCTCGGCGACCACCACGACCTGCGGTACGAACCGGTACGGCGAGGCGTCCGTGGAGTAGCGGACCAGGTCGGAGACCTTCCACAGCACCTTCTCGGCGCCGAGCAGTTCGGTCAGCTCCGTGCGCAGGGCGTGGGGGGTGCCGGCGGCCAGCCGGTCCGGCACCCGGTCGGGGGCGGGGACCCCGGGGCCGCGCGGGCGCAGCGCGCCGGGGTCCGGTTCCAGCAGCGGCATGGGCGATCCCCGATCCGTCCCGGCGGTGCCCGGCCGGCACCGCTCCCGGTGACGGCGCCGGAGCGCGGATCAGCAGGGGCGCTCCGCCGCCGGTACGTCCGTCAGCGTGTTCAGCAGGCCGCCGAGCACCTCGCGCTGTCCGGCGGTCAACGGAGCCAGGATCTCCTCTGCCGCGTCGGTTCGCGCGCTGCGCAGACGGCGCAGCGTGGCGCGGCCGGTTTCGGTGAGCTCGATCCGGATGACGCGCCGGTTCGCCGGGTCGGGTGCCCGGCGGACGCAGTCGGCGGCCTCCAGGCCGTCCACCAGGGTCGTCACGGCCCGCGGCACTACCTCCAGACGCGCGGCGAGATCGGCCATCCGGGGCGGCCGGTCGCCGCCGTGGTGCGCGACGAGCCGCAGCAGCCGGCCCTGCGCCGGGGTGATCCCGAGCGGCTCCATGTGGCGCTTCTGTATGCGGTGGAGCCGCCGCGTCAGACGCAGCAGCTGCTCGGCGAGGACGCCGTCTGAGGTGTCGCTCTCGGACCCGGTGCTCATACTGGGAACAGTACCAGGACCCGATTCATTGTGAGCATAGGTAACAATGAGCTAAGCTCATCGGAGTCTCGCCAGAAGGAGGCCCATGCGCCCCGAAGAACCGAAGTGGACACCATCGAACGAAGCCCTCGACCCCTCCCTGCCCGGCCCCGCGGAGCGCCCGCGCGAGCTGCGCCGGATCGTGGGGCTCTTCCGGCCCTACCGCGCCCGGCTCGCCGTCGTGGGCGCGCTGGTCGCCGCCTCCTCGCTGGTCGGCGTCGCCTCGCCGTTCCTGCTCAAGGAGATCCTGGACGTCGCGATACCCGAGGGCCGCACCGGCCTGCTGAGCCTGCTCGCCCTGGGCATGATCCTCACCGCCGTGGTCACCAGCGTGTTCGGCGTGATCCAGACGTACATGTCCACCACCGTCGGCCAGCGCGTGATGCACGACCTGCGCACCGCCGTCTACGCCCAGCTCCAGCGGATGCCGCTGGCCTTCTTCACCCGCACCCGCACCGGCGAGGTGCAGTCGCGCATCGCCAACGACATCGGCGGCATGCAGGCGACCGTCACCTCGACGGCCACCTCCCTGGTGTCGAACCTGACCGCCGTGATCGCCTCCGTCGTCGCGATGCTCGCCCTCGACTGGCGGCTCACCGTGGTTTCCCTGCTCCTGCTGCCCGTCTTCGTGTGGATCAGCCGCCGGGTCGGCCACGAGCGCAAGCGGATCACCACGCAGCGGCAGAAGCAGATGGCCGCGATGGCGGCCACGGTCACCGAGTCCCTCTCGGTCAGCGGGATCCTGCTCGGCCGCACCATGGGCCGCTCGGAGTCCCTCACCGCGGCCTTCTCCGACGAGTCCGAGAAGCTGGTCGGGCTCGAAGTGCGCTCCAGCATGGCCGGGCGCTGGCGGATGTCCACCATCGGCATCGTCATGGCCGCGATGCCCGCGCTCATCTACTGGGCGGCCGGCATCGCGCTCCAGACGGGCGCCCCCTCGCTCTCCGTCGGCACCCTCGTCGCCTTCGTCACCCTCCAGCAGGGCCTGTTCCGGCCCGCCGTGAGCCTGCTGTCGACCGGTGTGCAGATCCAGACCTCCCTCGCCCTGTTCGCCCGGATCTTCGAGTACCTCGACCTGCCGGTGGACATCACCGAGAAGGCCGAGCCGGTCCGGCTGGAGCGGGCGAAGGGCGAGATCCGGCTGGAGGACGTGCACTTCGCGTACGAGGCCAAGAACGGCCCCACGCTCACGGGCATAGACATCACGGTTCCGGCGGGCGGCTCCCTCGCCGTGGTCGGCCCGACCGGGTCCGGCAAGAGCACCCTGAGCTACCTGGTGCCGAGGCTGTACGACGTGACCGGAGGGCGGGTCGCCCTCGACGGGGTGGACGTGCGCGACCTCGACTTCGACTCCCTCGCCCGTTCCATCGGCGTGGTCTCGCAGGAGACGTACCTCTTCCACGCCTCGGTCGCAGACAACCTGCGCTTCGCCAAACCGGACGCCACCGAGGAGGAGATCGTCGAGGCCGCCCGCGCGGCCCAGATCCACGACCACATCCAGTCCCTGCCCGACGGCTACGACACCCTGGTCGGCGAGCGCGGCTACCGGTTCTCCGGAGGCGAGAAGCAGCGCCTGGCCATAGCCCGCACCATCCTGCGCGATCCGCCGGTGCTCATCCTCGACGAGGCCACCAGCGCCCTCGACACCCGTACGGAGCACGCGGTGCAGCGGGCCATCGACGACCTGTCCCGCGGCCGCACCACCATCACCATCGCGCACCGCCTCTCCACCGTCAGGGACGCCGACCAGATCGTGGTGCTGGACGGGGGCCGCATCGCCGAGCGCGGGACGCACGAGGAACTGCTCGGGGCCGGGGGCCGCTACGCCGCGCTGGTCCGGCGCGACCGGGACGCCGCGCTGACGCCCGGAGCGGTCCGCACGGCGGCCGGGGACGCCGGACGGGGCTCCGCCGAAGAGCCCGTACCGACTCCGGTGAACGTGTGATCATCTGACCGGCACAGGGTGCGATGCCGGAAATGCCACACTTCGCCGGTTAGCGTGCCCGTATGCGTCATGAGTACCGGCAGCCGCAGCGCCGCCCCCGGCTCACCCGCCGGGGCCGTCTGGCGCTCTTCCTCGGCACGCTGATCGCGCTCGGGGCCGCGGTCCTGATACCGCTGTTCCAGCGCGCGCAGGCGCCTGAGAAGCCGCGCCAGCTCGCGATCCCCGAGGGATGGCGCGCGCAGCAGGTGTACGCCGCGATCGACCGCGAGCTGAAGCTCCCGGCGGGCTCCGCCAAGGCGGCCGTCGCCACGGCCGGGCTGGACCTGCCCCCGGAGGCGAAGGGCAACCCCGAGGGCTACCTCTTCCCCGCGACGTACCCGGTGACCTCCGAGACCACCCCGGGCGCGCTCCTCGCGTACATGGTGCGGACCGCCCACCAGAAGCTCGCCACCCCCGCCGTCGCCGACGGCGGCAAGGCGCACGGCATGACCCCCTACCAGACGGCCACCCTCGCCAGCATCATCGAAGCGGAGGCCGACACCCCGGCGGACATGGGGAAGGTCGCCCGGGTCGTGCACAACCGGCTCGCGAAGTCGATGCCGCTCCAGATGGACTCCACCGTCAACTACGCGCTGAACCGCAGCACCGTGGACACCAAGCTCAGCGACACCCGCATCGACCACCCCTTCAACACCTACGAGCGCCAAGGCCTGCCCCCCACGCCGATCGACAGCCCCGGCCTGCGCGCCATGGCGGCGGCGGTCGCGCCCACCCCCGGGGACTGGCTGTTCTTCGTCACGGTGAAGCCGGGGGACACCCGCTTCTCGGCCACCTACGACGAGCACAAGAAGCACGTCGCGGAGTTCAACCGGCTGCGTGCCGCGGCGGAGCCGTCCCCCGCCCGCGGGACCTGAGACCCGGCCGGGCCGCTACCGGGCGAGCGAGGGCGCCGGGGTCCGGGCCGCCAGCAGGCGGCGGATCTCGCGGACCGCGGCGCCGCCCGCGCGGTTGGCGCCGACCGTCGAGGCGGAGGGTCCGTAGCCGCTGAGGTGGATCCGCTCGTCGCGCACCGCCCTGGTGCCCTCGACGCGGATGCCGCCACCGGGCTCGCGCAGCCGCAGCGGCGCCAGGTGGTCGACGGCGGCCCGGAAGCCGGTGGCCCACAGGATCACGTCGGCGTCCACGCGTCGGCCGTCCGCCCACTCGACGCCGGACGGGGTGATCCGGTCGAACACCGGGAGCCGCTCCAGCACCCCCGAGTCCAGTCCGGCCCGGACGGCCCCGGTCAGCGCCAGGCCGGTCACGCTCACCACGCTCCGCGGCGGCAGCCCCCGGCGGACCCGCTCCGCCACCCGGGCCACCGCCTCCCGGCCCTCGGCCTCGCCGAAGGCCCCGTCGCGGAACACCGGCGGCCGCCGCGTCACCCAGGTGGTCTCCGCGGCCACCTCGGAGATCTCCAGCAGGTGCTGGACCGCCGAGGTGCCGCCGCCGACGACCACGACCCGGGCCCCGGCGAACTCCTGCGGCCCCGGATAGCCGGCGGTGTGCAGCTGCCGCCCCCGGAACAGCTCCTGGCCCGGGTAGCGCGGCCAGAACGGCCGGTCCCAGGTGCCGGTGGCGTTGATCAGGGCCCGCGCGGACCAGGTCCCGGCCGAGGACTCCACCAGGAGCCGGCCCGCGGCCCCCTCGCGCACGGCCGTGACGTCCACGGGGCGGCGTACGCGCAGGCCGAAGCGCTCCTCGTACGCGGCGAAGTACTCCCCGATCACCTCGGAGGAGGGCCGCAGCGGATCGGCTCCGGTCAGTTCCATGCCGGGCAGCGCGTGCATGCCGTGCACCCTGCCGTAGGTCAGCGACGGCCAGCGGAACTGCCAGGCCCCGCCGGGGCGCGGCGCGTGGTCGAGCACCACGTGGCCGATGCCGGCCCGGGCCAGGTGGTAGGCGCCGGACAGGCCCGCCTGCCCGGCGCCGACGACCACGACGTCCACCTCTGCCGGTGCTTCCGCGTACCGCGCCGTTTCGTTCACGGTTCTACTAACCCGGGACGGTCACCCGGTCTTCCCGTCCGGCGAGGAGGCCGCGCGCCGCCAGTTCCGGGGTCACGCCCTCGCCGAACCAGTAGGCCTCCTCCAGGTGCGGGTAGCCCGACAGCACGAAGTGCTCGATGCCCAGCGCGTGGTACTCCTCGATCCGGTCCGCGACGTCGGCGTGGCTGCCGACCAGGGCCGTCCCGGCCCCGCCCCGCACCAGCCCGACGCCCGCCCACAGGTTCGGGGAGATCTCCAGCTCGTCCCGGGAGCCGCCGTGCAGGGCCAGCATCCGCTGCTGCCCGACCGACTCGCTCACCCCGAGCAACGACTGGGCGGTGGCGATGTCCGCGTCGGACAGGTCCCCCAGCAGCCGGTCCGCCGCGCCCCACGCCTCCTTCGCCGAGTCCCGTGAGATGGTGTGCAGCCGGATGCCGAAGCGGACCGTCCGTCCCCGCTCCTCGGCCAGCGAGCGGATCCAGTCGATCTTCTCCTTCACCTGCCGCGGAGGCTCCCCCCACGTCAGGTACACGTCGGCGTGCTCGGCCGCGACCGGACCGGCCGCCGCCGAGGACCCGCCGAAGAAGATCTCCGGCAGCGGGTCGGGCGGCAGCGCCGTCAGCCCGCCGTCGATCCGGTAGTGCTCACCCCGGAAGTCGTACGGCTTCCCGCCCCAGACGCCCCGTACGACGGAGAGGAACTCGGCGGTCCGCTCGTACCGGCGGTCGTGGTCGAGGTGGTCCCCGAAACGCCGCTGCTCCGCCGAGTCCCCGCCCGTCACCACGTTCAGCAGCAGCCTGCCGCGGGTGATGCGCTGGTAGGTGGCCGCCATCTGCGCGGCCAGGGTCGGCGAGATCACCCCCGGCCGGAAGGCCACGAGGAACTTCAGCCGCTCGGTGTGCTGCGCCAGCGCCACCGTCGTCAGCCAGGCGTCCTCGCACCAGGTCCCGGTCGGCGTCAGCACCGCCTCGAAACCGAGCCGTTCGGCCGCCTTGGCGATCTGGGCGAGGTACTCGATGTCGGGCTCCCGCACCCCGGCGGCCGCCCGGTTGGCGGCGTAGGCGTGCCGGTCGACGAGGGTGCGGCCGTCACCCCCGGTCGGCAGGAACCAGTGCAGGCGGACGGTCATCAGGAGTCCTTCCCGTACGAGCGGGGGGCGGTGTCGGAGGGCGGCAGGTCACGGTTGAAGCGGGTGTCCACGAAGTCCTTGAAGACGACCTTGCCGGGGATCAGCTTCAGCTCGGTGAAGGTGTCGGCGATCTTCTGCTCGGAGGCCACGGCCGCGTCGTCCACGGCGACGGTGACGCGGGTGCCGTTGCTGCGCTTGACCGCGTCGAAGGCCACCTCGTACGGCAGTCCGGTCTCCTTCGACCACACCTTGGCCCATTCCTCCGGGTGCTTGAACACCCAGTCCTGGGCGCGCTGGACCCGCTGGAGGTAGTCGGCGATGGCCTTGCTCTTCGCGCCGTCCTCCAGTGCGGACGGCGCGGCGACCTGGAAACCGAGGCCGTTGACGAGCCCCTCGCCGGAGGTGAGCACGCGCGCGCCGCCGCGCAGCACCTGGGACGTGTACGGATCCCAGACCGCCCAGGCGTCGACCTTGCCGCTGTTGAACGCGGCGAGCGCGTCCGCCGGCTGGAGCAGGGTGATCTGCACGTCGGACGGGGCCAGGCCGGCCTGCTGGAGGCTCGCGATCAGCTGGAAGTGCGCCGAACTGCCCTGGGCCACGGCGACCTTCTTGCCGCGCAGATCGCCGGCCGACCGCAGCGCGGAGTCCTTGGGCACGAGGATCGCCTCGCCCGCCGAGGAGCCGTGCGTGGCGCCCACGACGGCGATCTTCGACTTGGCGGCCGCCGCGAAGACGGGCGGGGTGTTGCCCACGCCGCCGATGTCCACGGCCTTGGCGTTGACCGCTTCCAGCAGCGGCGGACCGGAGGTGAACGTGGACCACTTGATCGTGTAGTCGAGGCCGTCCAGCTCACCGGCCGCGCGCAGCAGGGACTCGTAGCCGCCCTTCTGGTCACCGACGCTGAGCGTGACCTTGGCCCCGCCCTTGGCCCCGTCCGAGGAGGAGGGCGCCGAGCCGCTGTCGGCGGAGGCTCCGGCGCACGCGGTCAGGACCAGGGACAACGGGATCAGGGAGGCGAGCAGGGGCAGGGAGTTGCGTCTCATGTCGGTTCTCTTCGGTCTCTCGTGCACGGGCGGAAGGAAAGCGGGGGTGGGGGAGGGGGAGCCGGGTTCAGCCGACGCCGAGTTCACCGAGGAGCCGGGTCCGCAGTTCCGCGAACCCCGGGTCGCCGACCGAACGCGGCCGCTCCAGCGGCACCTGGGCGTCGTAGGCGATCCGGCCCTCGTCCATCACGAGCACCCGGTCGGCGAGCAGCAGGGCCTCGTCCACGTCGTGGGTGACCAGCAGCACCGCACAGCCGCGCCGCTGCCACAGCTCGGCCACCAGCTGCTGCGCCTTGATCCGGGTCAGCGCGTCGAGCGCCCCGAACGGCTCGTCCAGCAGCAGCAGATCGGGTTCGCGCACCAGCGCCCGGGCCAGCGACGCCCGCTGCGCCTCGCCGCCGGACAGCGTCTTCGGCCAGGCGTCGGTGCGGTGTTGCAAGCCCACCTCGGCCAACGCCCGCTCGGCCCGCTCGCGTTCGGGACGCCCGGGCAGCCCGAGGAGGACGTTGCGCCACACCCGCTTCCAGGGCATCAGCCGGGGTGCCTGGAAGGCCACCGCCCGCCGCTCGGGGACGAGCACCAGGCCCTCGATCTCGCGGTCCAGACCGGCCAGGATCCGCAGCAGGGTGGACTTCCCGCAGCCGCTGCGTCCCAGGAGCACGGTGAACTCCCCGGCGCGCAGCGCCAGATCGAGTCCGTCGATGACGGCCCGCCCGTCGAAGGCCCGGGTGAGGCCCTCCACCCGTACGGCGGCCCGGGGGATCACTGCCCCTTGAACGTCGGTCGCCATTGCAGCAGCAGCCTTTCGAGAGTACGGACGACGAGGTCGGCGGAGAGGCCGAGGAAGGCGTAGACGACCAGGCAGACGACGATCACGTCGGTACGGAAGAACTCCCGCGCCTGGTTCATCAGGAACCCGATCCCGGCGTCCGCGTTGATGGACTCCCCGAACACCAGGGCCAGCCAGGCCGTCGCCAGCGAGTAGCGCAGCCCGGTCATGAACCCGGGCAGCGCCCCGGGCAGCACCACGTGCCGTACCAGACCCCACCGGCCGAGCCCGAGGGCGCCGCCGGCCTCGATGAGCTGCTCGTCCACGCCGCGGATGCCGGCGTACACGTTCAGGTAGAGGTGGAAGGCCGTGCCGAGGGCGATCAGCGCCACCTTCGGCGCCTCCCCGATGCCCATCCAGATGATGAACAGCGGGATCAGACCGACCCAGGGCACCGTGCGCAGCATCTGCACGCTGGCGTCGATCAGGTCCTCGCCGAGCCGTGACAGCCCCGACAGCAGGGCGAGCACGGTGCCCGCGGTGCCGCCGATGACCAGGCCGACCGCCACGCGCTGGAGGGAGATGCCCATGGCCGCGGGCAGGGTCCCGTCCCCGATCAGGCCGATGGCCGCGTCGGCGATCGTCGACGGCGGCGCGAGCGTGTCCACGGGCAACACCCCGAAGGTGCTGGCCAGTTGCCACAGCGCGAGCAGGAGCAGCGGTCCGGTGGCCCGGCGCACCCAGCGCGGTACCGGTGTGCGCCGCGCGGAGGACGGCACCACGGGTACGAGGGCGGGAGCGGAGTCGGGTTCGGAGGCGGTGGCGGTACCGGCGGGCTGAGCGGCCGCCCCGGATCCCGTTTTGGGGGATATGTCGGGCGGCGCGTGGCCGATGCTCATGGAGGCTCCACGGAAGGGGAGAGGCGAGGAGGCGCACGCACCCGCACCGGCCCCGCACCGGTACGCCGCAGCGCAGGGCTACGGGACCGGTACGGCCGGGGAGTTCAGGGCGTGCGGAGGCCGAGCGCGGAGCGCTCGTGACACGAACGGGAAAAGGGCGTCAGCAGCCGCGGCGACACGCGGCGGAGGCCACCCGCAGCAGGTCGATGTGACCGCGCGTGGTGAGGAGGGCTGAACGCAACATGCGGCAGAACGTAGCCACCCGGGCGCCGGGGGGTCAATGCCGTCTCGGCCACTGGACACCGCGTCTCCGATATCGGGACGCCGGGTCCGTCTGAACGGGGCGAACACCCGCGGAACGGACCTCGTCCGCAGGGTGTGGCCACACGGGCGGCCGTCCGCGTACGCGACGAGCCGCGGGCGGGGCGGGCGCGCGGCCCGCCCCGCCCGCGGCGGGGGTGAACGTCCGACGGCCGCCGCGGCGGGCGGCCCGTCGAGGGGGCACCGGTCAGGCCGAATCCCTGATCCAGGCCGCCAGTTGCTCCGGGGTGGTCGAAGGGTCCGCCACCAGCGTGGCGAGTTCGTCCTCCCGGAAGGTGGCCGTGGTGACGGCCGGGCAGCGGTGGCAGGCGTCCACACCCGTCTGCTGCCACCACTGGCACCGGGCGCGGAGGTGGCACCGTGGGACCGCGCGGGTGTCCGCGTCGGCCGCGGGCAGGGCCAGGACCCGTTCCACCAGCGCGCAGTCGTCGCCCCGCCGGTTGACGCAGGCCGAGACGCAGTGCGAGGCGAAGCGCAGGACCCGCGTCGGCTCGATCCCGTCCGGCAGGGTGGACAGGACCTCCGGCGCCGGGACGGGATCGGCGAGGTACACCACCCGGCCGTCGGCCGCCGAACGGACACCGAGGACGACGGACTCGGGAGCCCGGGCCTCGCCGCTCGGACACCAGGTCGGCGCCGCGGCCGCGCTCTGCTCGCTTCCCACGGTGCTCACCGTCCCGTCAGCCTTCGATCGCGTCGTACGACTCGAGCACCTCACGGCCCACGGGGCCGCCTATGGTGCCCTGGAGCCCGAGGGCCTGCTCGTGCGCCACCGCCTGCGCGAGGTTCTCGTGCAGCTGCTCCACGGACGTGATCCGCGCGCCGGACGACGTGCGGTCGGCCGCGTTCGCCGCGCCGACCGCGGTGATCGCTATCCCCGCGGCCATCACGACCGCGGCGCCGCCGGCCGCCAGTTTGTTCTTCTTCATCTCCATCGAGCCCTCTCCTGGTCCGGGGCGGCGTGCTTCCCGCCGCCGCCGAGGCCCGAGACTAGGAGCGGAATTCGGCCCAAAGGGGCAGTTCCCAGGGGCAGTTGGCCCCGCCGCAGCTCAGCGCGGCGCGGTCGGACGTGAGGTCAGCGCGGCCGCAGCGTCGCCGGGACCGGCCCCACCGGCTGGAGGGTCAGGCCGGGGAACACCTTCGCCGGCACCGGCCCGGTGTCGAGGTGGAAGCGCTGCCCCAGCACCGCCAGCACCAGAGCCGCCTCGACCAGCGCGAACCGGGCCCCCAGACAGGCCCGGGGCCCCCCGCCGAAGGGGAACCAGGCGTGCTCGGGCACCGGCCGCGGGGCGTCCGCGTCCCACCGCTCGGGCCGGAAGGCCAGCGGCTCGGGGAACCAGCGGGCGTCACGGTGCACCGACCACGGGCTGGTCCACACCGAGGTCCCGGCCGGAACCGGCCGTCCGCCGAGCCGCGCGCCCTCGCCGGCCACCGCCGAGATCAGCCAGATCGGCGGGTAGATCCGCAGGGCCTCCTTGACCACCTGCCGCGTCCAGGGCAGCCGGGCGTAGTCCTCGTACCCGGGGAGCCGCCCGCCGAGCACCCGGTCCAGCTCCTCCGACAGCCGGGCCCTGGCCTCCGGTGCCCCCGACAGGAGCTGCCAGGCCCACGTCAGGGTCGTGGAGGTGGTCTCGTGGCCGCCGATGTACAGGGTCACGGCCTCGTCCCGCAGTTCCCTGCGCGACAGCGGCTCCCCGTGTGCACCGCGGGCCGCGAGCAGCCGGCTCAGCAGGTCGTCGCGTTCCTCACCGGCCGCGGCGGCCGCCTCGTGCTCCCGTACGACGTGCTCGATCTCCCGGTCGAGGACCGCTACCGCCGCGCGCATCCGGCGCCGCCCCGGCGTGCGCACCCACGGCGGCAGGAACAGCGTCAGCCCCCGGAACTCCGCCCCCAGCTCCCGCTGCGCCGTGGCCATGGCGGCGCTGATCGGAGCCTCCCGGCCGGCCGCGTCGCCCCCGAACAGGGTGCGCACCGCGATCCGTTGGGTGAGCCCGGCCATCTCCCGGTGGACGTCGATCCGGGCACCCGGAGCCCAGCCGGAGGCGAGGGCGTCCGCGCACTCCACCATCGTGGCGGCGTACGCGCGCACCTGCCGCGGCCGCACCGCGGGCTGGACCAGCGCCCGCTTGCGCCGCCAGTCGTCCCCGGTGGCGACGACCACCCCGTTCCCGAGGAGGCTGCGGAACGCCCAGCCCAGTTCGGTCGGCCGGAAGGTGTCCTCGACGGCGCCGAGCAGTTCGCCGGCGTGCTCGGGCCGGGAGACCAGCACGTTGCGGCGGGGTCCGAGGGCCCACGGCACCCAGTCGCCGTACTCGTCGCGCAGGGACTCGAAGAAGGCCAGCGGATCGCGGGCGAAGGCCGGCAGGTTCCCGACGAGGGGCCACCGGCGCGGTCCGCGCTCGGCTCCCCGGGACAGCGGTGGGGCGGTCACCGGGGCATGGTGCCAGCGCCAACGGAAGGGCGCCAGGGTCCGGACGGCGGCTGCCGGAACCCGCACCGGCGGGACACCTGCGCCCAGCCACCCGGCAGACTCCGCGGTGAAGATCAGGCCGCGCCGCGGCCCGCCCCGTGCGCGGTCAGCCAGTCGTGGGCCGCGTCCGCGCTGAACTGCGCCTGACCGCCCGCGAAGAGCAGGCCCGCGCCCGCGAAGGCCGGGTCGTCCGCGGTGGCCGCCACGTACGGGACCGCCACGCAGGCCATCCCGGCGGCCCGGGCGGCCTCGGCTCCGGGCGCCGCGTCCTCGATCACCACGCAGTCGGCCGGCGCGGCTCCGAGCCGGCGGGCCGCCTCCAGGAACACGTCCGGCGCGGGCTTGCCGTGGGCGACCTCCTCGGCGGAGACCACCGTCGTCAGCAGGGCGTCCAGTCCGGTGCCCACGAGCACGGCGTCGATCGCCTCGCGCGAGGAGCCCGAGGCCACCGCCATCGGCACGCCCCGCGCGTGCAGCCGCTCCACGAAGGCGCGCATCTCGGGGAAGGCCTCGGTCCGGGTGCGGGCCAGCTCCAGGTAGGCGGCGTTCTGCTCCGCGAGGAGCTGCTCGACCGGCGCCCGCAGGCCGTACCGCTCCTTGAGGACCTCCAGCGTTTCCAGGGTGCCGATCCCGATGAAGCGGGAGTGCTGCTCCCACGTGAAGTCGGGGACGCCGTGCCGCTCCAGGGTGAGGCGGCCCGACTCGTAGTAGTTCGGCTCGCTGTCCACGAGGGTGCCGTCGAGATCGAATATGACGGAAATCATCCGCTGTGCCCGTCCTGCCGGTCGTGTGCCTGTCCCCGCCATCCTGTCAGGGTTTGCCCGCTGCCCTGTCCGCGGCCGCACTGGTCCCCGCCGCCCTGCCCACCGCCTCGACCAGCGGCAGCAGCCGGTGCGCGACCCGCTCGCGCAGCGCCACCTCGGTCCGCGTCCGGACCACTCCCGGCAGCCGGATCAGCTGCTGGATCACGTCCTCCAGGTGCGCGTTGTCCCGGGCCGCGACCCGCGTCAGCAGGTCCCCGCCGCCGGTGATGGAGAAGGCCTCGATGATCTCGGGCACCGCGGCGAGGGCGTCGCCGACCTCGTCCAGGTGCCCCTGGGTCACCTCGATGTGCACGAAGGCCAGTACGGGATGCCCGAGCGCGGCGGGGGACAGCGCCGGACCCGTCCCGGTGATCACCCCGGTCCGCTCCAGCCGGTCCAGCCGGGCCTGGAGCGTGCCCCGCGCCACCCCGAGGATCCGGGCGTACTCGCGGACGCTGGTGCGCGGCTGCTCGATCAGCAGGCGCAGGATCCGGGTGTCGAGCTCGTCCACGGCCATGCCGCGACTGTACCAATGGCCCGGTTCATCCGGATCGGGTCCGGCCGCCCCGGGCCGGCGGCCACGGCAGGAAACCACTGGTCCGCGCCCGGTACTCCGCGTATCCCGGACGGTCCGCCATGTGCCGCTCCAGCAGCCGCTTCCCGCTGCCGCCGATCAGCAGGTACGACATCACCAGCGGTGACACCACGGAGACCGCGGCCGCCTGCGCGGACCCGGCGGCGACCAGGAAGATCCCCCACCACACGCAGAAGTCGCCGAAGTAGTTCGGGTGCCGGGTCCACGCCCACAGGCCCCGGTCCATGATCTTCCCCCGGTTCGCGGAATCCGCCCGGAACCGGGCCAGCTGCCGGTCCCCGACCGCCTCGAAGAGCAGACCGCCCAGCCACAGCGCCGTCCCCGCCACCGCGAGCCCGCCCGGGGCGCCGTCCGCGTACGCGCCCGCCTGCACCGGCAGCGAGACCAGCCAGACCAGCGCCGCCTGGAGCAGGTAGACCGTGCGCAGGGCGTACAGGTTCCGGCTCCCCGGGGCCCGGGCCAGCATCCGCTCGTACCGCGGGTCCTCCCCGTGCCCCCGGCCCCGCCACGCGATGTGCCCCGCCAGGCGCAGCCCCCACACCACCGTGAGCACCGTCAGCAGCAGGGCCCGGCCGCCGCCCGCGCCCGAGATGCCGCCCGAGACCCCGTACGTGGCCAGCGCTACGGCCGCGAAGGCCGCGCCCCACGCCACGTCGACCACCCGGTGCAGGCCCGTGCGGACCCCCACCGCGAAGGCGGCGAGCATGACGGTGAGGGCGGTACCGGCGGCCACCGCCAGGTTGATCCCGAAGCCGCCCCAGTTCACCGCGTCCCCCTCGCGCCGGCCGCCGGCACACCCGCCGGGGGCACCCGGGGCGGTCGGGGGCGGACGGGGGCCCCGCGCAGCCACAGCCGGACCCCGTGGAAGCGGATGCCCACCGCCACGGCCGCGGTCGACCAGGGGTGCCGCAGCGCCGCGCGCAGCACTCCCCGTACGCCCGCGGGCCGGCGCCTGCCGCGCACGGTCGCCGTGAGGCGGACCCCGTCCGCACCGCCCGCCAGGCGCACGCTCAGCGCGAGCTCCGTCCCCGGCTCCGGCATCCGCATCGCGTAGGCGCCGTCGGCCCCGAGGAAGGGGGAGACGTGGAACTCCTTGGGAACCGTGGCCGTTCCCCCGGCGGCCTCCGGGCCCAGCAGGTAGCAGTGCCGGCCGCCGTACGTGTTGTGCACTTCCGCGACCACGTGCAGCAGGGCGCCGTCCGGGGCGCGGCACCAGTACACCGAGAGCGGGTTGAAGACGAAGCCGAACACCCGGGCGTGCGCCAGCATCGACACCCGCGCCCCCGCCGGCAGCACGACCCCGCGCGACGCCAGGAAACGGTCCAGGCCCGCGCGGATGCCGGGCTCCCCGCCGCCGAAGTGGTCGCGGGCGTCGAAGCGGGCGAGCACGCGCACCGGCCACGGCAGCCGCGGCGGCTCGGCGAGGTCCACCAGCCACAGGTACGTCCGGTGCCGCAGCCGGTACGCCGGGACGCCGGCCCGCACGTGCCGGATGTCCGCCTCGTACAGCGCGGCCCTCACCACCCCACCCCCAGCGCGGCCGCCGCGGCCACGCCCGACCGGCAGCCGTCCTCGTGGAACCCCCACCCGTGGTAGGCCCCGGCGAACGCCGTCACCGGCCCCGACAGCCCGGGCAGCAGGCGCTGCGCCGCGACCGACTCCGGCGTGTACACCGGATGCTCGTAGACCATCTCCGCCAGCACCAGGTCCGGCCGCACCCGCTCGTCGGCGCCCAGCGTGACCACGTACGGCTCCGGCGCGTCCAGCCCCTGGAGCCGGTTCATGTCGTAGCTGACCTGCACCGGAACCTCCTCGTCCGGCAGGCACCCGGACAGCCGGTAGTTCCAGCAGCCCCGGGCCCCGGCCGCGCGCGGCAGCACCGAGGCGTCGGTGTGCAGGACGGTCCGGTTGCGGGAGTAGCGGAAGGCGCCGAGCACCGCCCGCTCGGCGTCCGTCGGATCGGCCAGCATCCGCAGCGCCTGGTCGGCGTGGACGGCGACGACCACCCCGTCGTACCGGGCCCGGGACCCGTCGGCGGTCGTGACCAGCACCCCGTCCGGGGTGCGGGCCAGCTCCCGCACCGCGGAGGCGACCCGTACCGCGCCCGCGCCCAGTTCCTCCCGGACCCGCTCGACGTAGCGCGCCGAACCGCCCTCGACCGTGCGCCAGCTCGGCGAGCCGCCCACCGACAGCAGCCCGTGGTGGGCGAGGAAGCGGAACAGGTAGCGGGCCGGGTAGCGCAGCGCGGTGCCCGGGGGACAGGACCACACCGAGGCCACCAGCGGGATCGCGAAGTGCCCCGTGAAGTACGCGCCGAAGCCGCCCCGCTCCAGGAACTCGCCCAGGGTCGGCTCACGGGCCCCCTCGGGCAGCGTCAGCAGCCGCCGGGCCTGCCGGTGGAACACCGGGACCTGCGCCAGCATCCGCAGGTACGCGGGCCGCAGCGCACCCCCCGGACGGGCGAACAGCCCCCGCGGGCCCCGCGCCCCCGCGTACTCCAGCCCGCAGCCCTCGCAGTGCACCGACAGGCTCATCGTCGTCGGGCGGCTGGCCACGCCCAGCTCACGGAAGAGCCGCAGCAGGTGCGGGTACGTCCGGTCGTTGTGCACGATGAAGCCGGAGTCGACGGCCCGGACCCGGCCGTCGGGGCCCTTCACCTCGTGGGTGTGGGCGTGCCCGCCCAGCCGGTCGTCGGCCTCGTAGAGGGTCACCTCGTGGCTGCGGGCCAGCACGTACGCCGCCGTCAGCCCGGACACGCCCCCGCCGATCACGGCGGTGCGCGGTCGTCCTCGTTCGGTCATCTCGCTCCCTCCTTCACCGTTGCTTCGGAGCCGGAGGGGGTTCCGGATGTGTCCCGGGGCGGATCCGCGCATCCGGTCGGCGCGGTCCGGGCGAATCCCGTACGACGGCCGCCGCGCCGGGCAGGCCGCCCGCCCGGGGTACGACCGCCGACGGGGGCCACGAGCGCCGGCCGCCCGCGGCAGACGGCCGGGTACGACGGGCGCCCGGCTCCCGGACCGGCGACGATGAACCGGCCACGACGAGGGAGACACCCATGACCGGGGACACCGCCACGACCGGCACGACACCCACGACCGGACCGCTCTGCCTGGTCACCGGCGCCACCGGCTACATCGGCGGCCGACTGGTGCCCGAACTCCTCGACGCCGGACACCGCGTCCGCTGTCTGGCCCGCTCACCCGAACGGCTGCGCGACCACCCCTGGGCGGGCCGGGCCGAAGTGGTGCGCGGGGACGTCACCGACGCCGAATCCGTCGCGTCCGCCCTGCGCGGCGTCGACGTCGCCTACTACCTCGTCCACGCCCTCGGCACCGGCCACGACTTCGAGGACCGGGACCGCACGGCCGCCCGGATCTTCGCCGAGCAGGCCCGCGCGGCCGGGGTCCGCCGCATCGTCTACCTCGGCGGGCTCACCCCGACCGGCATCCCGCCCCACGACCTGTCCCCGCACCTGCGCTCCCGCGCCGAGGTCGGACAGATCCTGCTCGCCTCCGGAGTGCCCACCACCGTGCTGCGCGCCGCCGTCATCATCGGCTCCGGCTCCGCCTCCTTCGAGATGCTGCGCTACCTCACCGAACGGCTGCCCGTCATGGTGACCCCCAGCTGGGTCGGCACCCGCATCCAGCCCATCGCCGTCCGCGACGTCCTGCGCTACCTCGTCGGCAGCGCCGGCATGCCGCCCGAGGTCAGCCGCGCCTTCGACATCGGCGGCCCGGACGTGGTGACGTACGAGGAGATGATGCGCCGCTACGCCGTCGTGGCCGAACTGCCCCGACGGCTCATCCTGCGCGTCCCGATGCTGACCCCGCGCCTGTCCAGCCACTGGATCGGCCTCGTCACCCCCGTCCCGCGGGCGCTGGCCCGCCCGCTCGCCGAATCGCTGCGCCACGAGGTGGTCTGCGACGAGCACGACATCGCCGCCTACGTCCCCGACCCGCCGGGCACCCCCATCGGCTTCGACCGGGCCCTCGACCTGGCCCTCCAGAGGGTCCGGGAAGCCGACGTGACCACCCGCTGGTCCTCCGCCTCCCTGCCCGGCGCCCCCAGCGACCCGCTGCCCACCGACCCCGACTGGGCGGGCGGCAGCCTCTACGCCGACCGGCGCGAGCGGGCCGTCGACGCCTCCCCCGAAGCCCTGTGGCGGGTGGTCGAGGGCATCGGCGGCGACAACGGCTGGTACTCCTTCCCCCTGGCCTGGGCCGTACGGGGCTGGCTGGACCGGCTCGTCGGCGGCGTCGGCATCCGGCGCGGCCGCCGCGACGCCGCCCGGCTGCGGGTCGGTGACTCCCTCGACTTCTGGCGCGTGGAGGAGATCGAGCCGGGCCGCCTGCTCCGCCTGCGCGCGGAGATGCGGCTGCCGGGCCTGGCCTGGCTGGAGATGTACGCCGACCCGGCCCCCGACGCGGACACCGACCCGAAGACGGACGCCGGAACCGGCCCGGGGCGGCGGACGCTGTACCGCCAGCGGGCCCTGTTCCACCCGCACGGCCTCCTCGGCCACCTGTACTGGTGGAGCGTGTCCCCCTTCCACGCCGTCGTCTTCGGCGGCATGGCCCGCAACATCGCCCGCGCCGCCGAACGCCTCGACGGGGCACCGGCCCCCGCATCCGTCCGGGCCCCCGCCGCCGAAGAACCCCACGACAGCCGTCCCCAGCCCTGACGCGGAGCCGACAGCCATGAACATCGCGGTGGTCCTGTACACCTCCGACCTGCGCCTGCACGACCACCCGCCGCTGCGCGCCGCCCTCTCCTCCTGCGACCGCGTCGTCCCCCTCTTCGTCCGCGACCGCGCCATCGAAGCCGCGGGCTTCGCCGCCCCCAACCGGCTGGCCTTCCTCGCCGACTGCCTCGCCGACCTCGACGCCGGCCTGCGCGAACGCGGCGGCCGCCTCGTGATCCGCTCCGGGGACGCCGTGGCCGAGGTCTGCGCCCTCGTCCAGGAGACCGACGCCGACGAGGTGCACATGGCGGCCGGGGTCAGCGCCTACGCCCACGCCCGCGAGGAACGGCTGCGCGCCGCGCTCGAAGCCCGCGGCCGCCGCCTCTACGTCCACGACACCGTGGTCACCGCGGTCGCGCCCGGCGCCGTCCTCCCGGCCGGCTCCGACCACTTCGCCGTCTTCACCCCGTACCTGCGCCGCTGGTCCGAACTGCCCGCGCGGACCCCCGCCCCCGCCCCGCGCACCGTCCCCGTCCCCCCGGACATCGGCTCCGACCCCCTGCCCGCCCGCGGTGCCGTCACCGGCACCTCCCCGGGCCTCGCCCGCGGCGGCGAACGCGAGGCCCGCCGCCTCCTGACGCACTGGCTGCGCGACGGCATCACCCACTACGAGGACGTCCACGACGACCTCGCGGGCGACGCCACCTCCCGCCTCTCCCCGCACCTGCACTTCGGCACGCTCTCGCCCGCCGAGGCCGTCCACCGCGCCCGCGCGGCCGGCGGCCCCGGCGCCGAGGCCTTCGTCCGGCAGCTGTGCTGGCGCGACTTCCACCACCAGGTCCTCGCCGCCCGCCCCGCCGCCGCCACCGAGGACTACCGGCCCCGCCAGGACCGCTGGCGCACCGGAGCCGACGCCGAGGAAGAGGTCCGGGCCTGGAAGGAGGGCCGCACCGGCTACCCCGTCGTCGACGCCGCCATGCGCCAGCTGCGCCACGAGGGCTGGATGCACAACCGGGGCCGGCTGCTGGCCGCGAGCTTCCTCGCCAAGACCCTGTACGTGGACTGGCGCACCGGCGCCCGGCACTTCCTGGAACTGCTCGTCGACGGGGACCTCGCCAACAACCAGCTCAACTGGCAGTGGGTGGCGGGCACCGGCACCGACACCCGGCCCAACCGGGTCCTCAACCCCGTCCGCCAGGGCCTGCGGTACGACCCCGACGGCAGCTACGTCCACCGCTGGGTGCCCGAACTCGCCGGCCTGCCCGCCCCCCGCGTCCACGAGCCGTGGCGGCTCCCGGCCCCGGAACGGGCACGCTACGACTACCCGGACCCGGTGGTGGACCTCGCCGACGGCCTCGACCGCTTCCGGCGGGGACGGGACGGTACGTGACGCCCCGCGCCGGTCCCACGGCGTACCGTGAACCGGTGGACCCCGAGCCGCCGCCCCCCGGACCCCCGCAGGACCTCCCCGACGCCGCCCTGAGCACCGGCGCCGTCGCCCGCCGCCTCGGGGTCTCCCCGACCACGCTCCGCTCCTGGGAGCGCCGCTACGCCATCGGCCCCGCCCGGCGCGAAGACGGCCGGCACCGCCGCTGGACCCCCGAGGACATCGCCCGCCTCGACCTGATGTGCCGGCTCACCGCGCGGGGCGTACCCCCGTCCGAGGCGGCCCGGGCCGCGCTCGGCGGAGCCCCCGGCACCTCCGCCGCGAGCGGGCCGGCCGCCGCGACGCCGGGCGGGCGCGGTGCCCTCCCCCTCGGGGAGGCGCGGCCGGAGGGCCGGGGGCTCGCGCGGGCCGCCGTACGCCTGGACGCGCCGGCCGTGGCCGAACTGCTCGACGCCGCCCTGGCGGAGCACGGCCTCGTCACCGCCTGGGAGGAGATCATCGCCCCGACCCTGCACGCGGTCGGCCGCAAGTGGGCCTCGGCGGGGGAGCGTTACATCGAGGTCGAGCACCTGCTCTCCTGGCACGTCTCCGCCGCCATGCACCGCGTCCGCCCGGCACCTCCCCGGCCGGGAACGGCCCCGGTGCTGCTCGCCTGCACCCCCGGCGAACTGCACAGCCTGCCGATCGAGGCACTGGCCGCCGCCCTCGGCGAACGGGGCCTGCCGGTACGGATGTTCGGCGCCGCACTGCCCGCCGAGGCGCTGTTCGACGCGGTGCGGCGCACCGGCCCCCGCGCGGCCGTGCTCTGGTCGCAGTCCCGGACCACCGCCGACCGGGCCCTGGCCCGCTCGGTGGCCGGCATCGAATGGGGACTGCGCGGAGCCCGGGGCCGTTCGGCGCTCCTCCTCGCCGGACCCGGCTGGGGCGGCGGCACCCAGGCCCCGCGCACCGAGCGGCTGTTCGGGCTGCGTTCGGGACTGGAGGTCATCTCGGCGCTGGCAGCCGGCCCGGCTCCAGCGACCGGCGCAGCAGGTGCAGCGCCCGCCGCATGTGGCTCTTGACGGTGCCCAGCGGAAGCCCCGTGCGGGCGGCGATCTGGGTCTGGCTCAGGTCGGCGTAGAACGCGAGGCACAGCACGCGCCGTTGCGCCGACGGCAGCCGGGCCAGCTCCCCGAGGACCAGGACCCGGTCCAGGGCCCGCTCCGGCTCCGGCCGCCCCGGGTCACCGGGGTACGGGGCGAGCTCGTGGACGGTGCCCGCGGCGGCCGCCACCGCCCGGGCCCGCCGGGTCCGCGCCTCCAGGGCGTCGGCGATCTTGTGGCGGGTGATGCCGGTGAGCCAGGCCCCGAGTCCGCCGGGCCCGGGGCGGTAGCCGGCCCGGCCGCGCCAGGCGGCGAGGAACACCTGCTGGGTCACGTCCTCGGCCTCGCGGTCGTCCCCCAGCGAACGCCGGGCCAGGGAGTGCACCAGGGGCCGCCAGCGCCGGTACACCTCCTCCACGCAGCGCTCGTCCCCGGACACGAACCCCGCCGCGAGACCGGGCGGCGACCCGTCGGCCGGCCTGACCGGGGCGCCGGGGCCGCGGGCGCCGGTGTCACCCGCGTCGGCGGTGGCGACCGCGCCGGCGCGGCGGGCGGTCCGGGGGGCGGTCCGGGGGGCGTCCCGCCTCCCGGGTTCCTTCGGGTCGTGGTCGTCCATGGCCCGAGCGTCTCCGGCGCGGCCGCCCGGGCCAACTTGCAGCGTTTCCGCATCGAATTCCCCAGGGCCTCCCGAAGGGAGGGCCGGCGGGGGGACTCAGCGCCCGCCGGTGTGCAGCGAGGGCCGCGCCAGGTACACCAGCGCCACGGCGAAGACCACCGCGGCCGCCGGCAGGAGCAGCCAGTTCACCGTCCAGCCCGCCCGCAGGAGCAGGGCACCCGTCAGCCCGCCGGTGAACATCGCCGTCACCGCCCACGCCCGCCGCCCCCACGAGCCCGTGCCGTACCCGAGGGCCATGTCGTGGCCGAGGGCGGAGCCGCCGAGGAAGGCGGCCATCGACCGGGTGACCAGGGTCGTCGGCACGCCCGGCACGTTGACCCGCATGCTCGTGACCGTGCGCAGCCCCATCGCCACCGCCAGGACGCAGGTCGCGAACAGGTGCCGGGCGGCGGGATCCCCGTACCGCGGTTCCAGGCCCCATCCGATGCACGCGGCGCCCAGGATCAGCGTCCCCTCGACGCCCAGCCCGGTCACGAACCAGTGCTGCCCCCGGACCTCCATCGCCGCCTCCAGCCGGGCCCCGGCCACCGTGCCCGCGGCGAAGGAGACCAGCGAGAGCGCCGGGGCCAGCGCGGGCAGGTTCCCCTCGTGCGCCAGCCCGAAGGCGAGGAACAGCACGTTGCCGGTCTGCATCGCCGTGAACACCGGACCCAGGGCCAGCAGACTGACCGCCTCGACCAGCCCCGTCACCCAGGTCAGGACCACCAGCATCACGGTCAGCGGCGCGGGCCGGACCGGTCGCGCACCCATGTTCATGACGTCCGAGCGTGACACGCCGACCCCGGGGCGACCGGCACCGACATGCGGCCGTAAGGTCCGGCACATGAGTGATCTGCTGCTGGTGAGACACGGGGAGACGGCCTGGAGCGCCGACGGACGGCACACCGGACTGACGGACGTGCCGCTGACGGCCCGCGGGGTCGAGGAGGCCATCTCCCTGGCCCCCTTCTTCCTCGGCCGGCAGCCGGCCCTCGTCCTGACCAGCCCGCTGAGCCGGGCCGTGGCCACCGCGCAGCTCGCCGGGCTGAGCGACGGCGTCCCCGAGCCGGACCTCCACGAATGGGACTACGGCGGCTACGAGGGCATCACCACCGCCGAGATCCGGCGGACCCGGCCCGACTGGTCGCTGTGGACCGACGGGGTTCCGGCGGGCGGCGTCCACCATCCGGGCGAGGACGCGGCCCAGGTCGGCGTCCGCGCGGACCGGGTCCTGGCCCGGGCCGCCAAGGCCCTGAACGAGAACCGGGGCGACGTCGTCCTGGTCGCCCACGGACACTTCCTGCGCGTCCTGACCGCCCGCTACCTCGGCCTGCCCCCCACGGAGGGCCGCCTCTTCCTGCTGCGCACCGGCACGGTCAGCACCCTGTCGACGGAACACGGACTGCCGGTCATCGCGGGCTGGAACACCCGCCCCTGAAACCCGGCTCCGCCACGGAATTGACCCGGGATCCCCGCAGGGAAATGAACCCTCCTGCGGGCCGATTCCCCTTCTAGGTTCTTCACATGACCACTTTTCAGGTTCCCGAGCGCATGAACTTCTCCGCCGTCGCCCCCAAGGTCTTCAAGGCCGTCCTGGCCCTCGACGGCGCCGCCCGGCGCGGGCTGGACCCGGTCCTGCTGGAGCTCGTCCAGATCCGCGCCTCCCAGATCAACCGCTGCGCCTACTGCATCGACTACCACGCCACCGACGCCCGCAAGGGCGGCGAGTCCGAGGAGCGGATCTACCAGCTCAGCGCCTGGCGGGAGTCGAGCCTGTTCACCGTCGCCGAGCGCGCGGCCCTCGCCCTGACCGAGGAGGTCACCCTGCTGCCCGGGGGCGTCTCCGACGCCGTCTACGACGAGGCCGCCCGCCACTTCGGCGAGGAGCGGCTTGCCCAGCTGATCGCGCTGATCTTCACCGTGAACGTCTGGAACCGGATGAACGTCACCACCCGCAAGACCCCCGGCACCGAGTAGCCCGCCCGGCCCCGCCCCGCCTCGCGCGGCGGGGCCGCGTGCGTGACCATGCGTGTATGGGCGACGGTGACGGCGGCGGGCCGGGCGGCGGGGCGATCCGGGACGCCGTACCCGAGGAAGACACACTCAAGGCCAATGCGATCGGGTTCCTCGACGCGCTCGTCATCGGCCTGAACTCCACCTCGCCCGCCTACTCGCTGGCCGCCGTCATCGGCCCGATCGTGGCGCTGGCCGGGATCTACGCGCCCGGCGTGATGCTGGCGTCGTTCGTCCCGATGCTGCTGATCGCCGCCGCCTTCTACTACCTCAACAAGGTCGACCAGGACTGCGGGACCACCTTCTCCTGGGTGACCCGGGCCATGGGCCCCTGGGCCGGCTGGCTCGGCGGCTGGGCCATCGCCATGACCGGCGTCCTCGTCATCGGCTCCCTCGCCGACGTGGCCGTCCACTTCGGCCTGCTCGCCGCCGGCCTCGACGGCTGGGCGGCGAACGAGCTCGTCCGCCAGTCCCTCGCCGTCCTGGTGATCCTGGTGATGACCGCCATCTGCGTCATCGGCACCGAGATGTCCGCCAAGCTCCAGAACGTCCTGATCCTCGCCCAGGTCTTCTTCCTCCTCGTCTTCGCCGTCGTCGCCCTCTACCGTGTCTACGCCGGGACCAGCAGCCTCGACGGCATGCGGCCCTCCCTCGCCTGGCTCAACCCCTTCGGAGCCGGCGGTGCCGCCCTGACCGGCGGACTGCTGCTGGGCGTCTTCATCTACTGGGGCTGGGAATCCGCCGTCAACCTGACGGAGGAGGTCGAGGACTCCGCGACCGCCCCCGGCAAGGCCGGCATCTGGTCGACCGTGGTGCTCCTGGTCACCTACCTGTCCGTCGGCTTCGCCGTCGTCGCCTACGCGGGCACGCGGTTCCTCGCGGAGAACGCGACGGAGGAGGAGGCCGTCTTCGCCGTCCTCGCCCACGAGGTGCTGGGCGGCTGGGACTGGCTGGTGCTCCTCGCCGTCTGCACCTCCGCGCTCGCCTCGACCCAGACCACGATCATCCCCGCCTCCCGCACCGCGCTGTCCATGGCCCGCCGGCACGCCCTGCCGCCGCGCCTCTCGCACATCCACCACCGCTTCCGCACCCCGGACGTGAGCACCTGGTGGGTGGCGGGCATCGCCATCGGCTGGTACCTCGTCGTCAACCGGATCAGCGAGAACGCGCTCCTCGACTCCCTGACCGCGCTCTCCCTGCTCATCGCCTTCTACTACGCGCTCACCGGCCTGGCCTGCGCCATCTACTACCGCCGGCACCTGCTGGAGAACCTGCACAACTTCGTGCTCATCGGTCTGGGCCCCGTCGTCGGCGCCGGACTGCTCACCTGGCTGCTGGTGGAGTCCATCGGGGACATGTCGGACCCGGAGAACTCCGCCGGCGGCGTGTCCTGGTTCGGTCTCGGCCCACCCCTGGTCATCGGGATCGCCATCGCCGTCGTCGGCGTCCTCGTCATGTGCTTCTGGCGGCTGCGCGACGGCACGTTCTGGCAGGAACGGCGCGGGGTGGCCGACCCCGAACTCGTCCACGCCCGGAAGTAGCCACGCACCGAAGCAGGAGGGTCCCCCGATGTCCGTGGTCCTCGGATACGACGAGTCGCCCGGTGCGGAGCGCGCCCTGGAAGTGGCCCTGGAGGTCGCCACCGCCTTCGGCGAGCCCCTGGTCCTCGTCTACGGCGCGAACGCCCCCGGCGCCACGGGAGAGGAGTACCGCGCCCACCGGGAGGCCGTGCGGCAGGCCGGCCGCAGCGCGCTGGCCCGGGCCGTCACGGCCGCGGACGAGGCGGGCGTCCCCTCGACCGTGGAGATCGTCGACGACAGACCGGCCCAGGCCCTCCTCGCCGCCGCCGAACGCCACCGGGCGCGGGTCATCATCGTCGGCAGCTGGGGCGACAGCCCGATGCGCGGCGCCCTCCTCGGCTCCACCCCGCACAAGCTCCTGCACCTCTCGCCGGTCCCGGTGCTGTGCGTCCCCACGGGGAACGGCCCCTGATGAGCACCCGCGCCGCAGCCCGTCCGGGGCGCGGCCTCTTCTCGCCCCGGGACCGCGCGGTGATCGCGGCGGCCGCCATCTCCATGCTCCTGGTGCAGATGGACTGGTTCGCCCTGAACCTCATGCTCCCCGCCATCGGCCGGGACTTCCACACCCCGACCACCGACCTCCAGTGGCTGGTCAGCGGCTACATGCTCACCCTGGGCGCCCTGATGATCACCGGCGGGCGGGCCGCCGACCTGCTGGGCCGCAGACGCGTCCTCGTCGCGGGCCTCATCGGATTCGGCGTCGTCTCCGTCGTGTGCGCCGCCGCCCAGAACACCGCCTGGCTCACCGCCGGCCGAGCGGTCCAGGGCTGCACCGCCGCGCTCGTCCTGCCCGTCTCCGTCGCGGTGGTCACCGCCTACTTCCGCGACGACCGCCAGGGCCGCGCCGTCGGCACCGTCCTGGCTTTCAGCGCCGTCGGCACAGCCCTCGGCCCCTTCATCGGCGGGGCCTTCGCCGAACACGTCAGCTGGCGCGCGGTGTTCCTGCTGAACGTGCCGTTCTGCCTGGCCGCCGCCCTGCTCCTGCTGCGCTACGTCCCCGAGACCCGGGACGAGGGGTCCCGCCACGGGCTGGACGTGCCGGGCGTACTGACCCTCGCGGGCGGACTCAGCGCGCTCATGATCGGCGTCGACCAGGGCGGGCACTGGGGCTGGGCGTCCCCCCAGACCCTCGGCTGCCTCGCCGCCGGGGCCGCACTGCTGGCCGCCTTCGTCGTCGTCGAACGCCGCTCCCGCGAACCCCTGCTGGACCTGGCCCTGCTGCGCAACGGGCCCTTCGTCGCCGTCACGCTCGCCGGATCCCTGTCCAACATCGTCTACTGCCTGGTCGCCGTCTTCTCCGCGCTCTACCTCCAGCAGGCCCGCGGCCTCTCCCCGCTCGACTCCGGGCTGATCTTCCTGGCCCTGTCCGTCGGCGTCGGCGCCGCCAGCTACTGGTCGGGCCACCTGGCCCTGCGGGTGCGCGCCGAGACCCTCATGGCCGCCGGAATGCTGCTCAGCGGGATCAGCCTGTTCGCGCTGACCCAGGTCACCTCGCTCGCCGTCTACACCGCGGTCTTCGCCGTCGTCGGCATCGGTGTGGGCCTCAGCTGGGCCCTGACGAACGTGGCCACCCAGTCCTACGTCGAGGCCGGCCGGCTCGCGGCGGCGTCCGGCCTCGTCCTGACCTCCCTGGTCCTGCTCGGGGCCGTCGCGGTCGCCGTGGCCTCCACGGTGTTGGAGGCCCTCAGCGGCTCCGCCGCCCGCGCCGCCTCCGACGGCCCCGCCATCGAATCGATCCTGCGCGCGGCCGCCCTCCTCGCAGTGCTGGGCGCCGCCGCGATGGCCGTCGTCGTGCGCCGCAACCCGCGCCCGCCCGGGCCGCCTAGCGCGGGCCCCGGGAGAACTTCTCCCACTGTGCTGTGACGATCTCCCGCGGCACCCCGCCGAAGTCCTTCGTGTCGATGATGTCCGAGGAGAAGGACAGCGTCACCGGACCGGAGCGCACCAGGGTGAGGTACTGGTACAGGGAGACGTCCTTCTCCTTCACGTCCTGCGTCACGATCCGGTAGGACCGCGCCTCGTCACCGAGCGCGGGAGCCTCGACCGGCTCCACGCGCAGGACCTTCGCGTCGGTCACCGCGCGTTCCTCCGTGTAGCCGCCCCCGCACCGCTCGCCCGCCTCGGCGAGGGACCTCATCGCCGATCCGGCCGCGGCGGCGTCCCGGTAGGAGCGCAGCAGGACCTCGGTGCCGACTTCGAGGGGTTTGCCGGGTACGCGCACCACCGCGAAGGCCTGGGCCGTGTGGCCCGCCCCGCCGAGGGTGGTCAGCGGTCCGCACACCGCCGGGTCGGCCTCGTACATCTCGCTGAACGGCTCGTCGAGCACCGGCTCGCCCACCTCGTACGGGCCCGCCTTCTCCCCGGCCGCGAGGACGAGGGCTTTCAGCCGCCCGGCGTCCGGCCCGGGCGTTCCCGCGGGGGTTCCGGCGGGGGTTCCGGCGGGCGTTCCGGCGGGGGTGGCGCTCGGGTTCGGGCTCGTGCTCCCCGTGGGCGAGGGCGCCCCGGACGCGGCCTTCCCCGCTGCCGCCGGGCCGCCGCCCCCGCACGCGGCCGTCGCCGCCAGCAGCGCCGCCCCGGCCGCGCAGGCCGCCGCCGTCCGTACGCTCCGCACTCTCCGGCCGTTCCAAGTTCCGCGCATGCCGCTGCCGCCCCCCGTGATCGTGTGCTGGCCCGATTGTGCAGTACGCCTGCGGGCCCGCCCCCGGCGGTACCTCAGTCCCGGAAGATCCCCGCGAGGTACGCGGCCACCCCCTCGGCCGTCGGCGGGCTGATCCGCGCCCCGACATGGCCGTCGGGCCGCACCACGAACGCCGTCGGCGCCGCGGCCCCGTAGAGCCGGCGGAACTCGCCCCGCCCGTCGCGGTACACCGGCAGGGCGGCGGCCCCGGCGGGCGCGGTCCCGCCCTCGGTGAGGACCGCGTACGCCGCAAGCCGTCCCCCGGGCAGCCCGCCGATCAGCTCGGCGAGCGCGGGGACGCACGGGTCCTGCGCGCCGTCGGCGTACAGCAGGAGCACGTGCTCGCGCTCCCGCAGCAGGTCGTACAGCCGCAGGGGATAGGACGGGACGTCCCCGAGCAGCCCGCCGCAGTCGGGGGCCCGGTCACCGGGCCGCGGCCCGGCGCCGTCCGGCGGGGACGTCCTGACGATCGGACTGTCGCGGTAGCCGACGAGCAACTGGGCCTCCCGCATCATCAGCGTCGCCGGATCCTCCGGGTCGGCCTGGACGCCCTCGGCGGCGTGCCGGACGGTACGCCCGACGACCTCCTCGCCGACGGGCCGCCGCTCGGCGTCGTAGCTGGCGGCGAGCCCCGGCTGCGCCCGCCCCCCGACGGCCACGGCGAGCTTCCACGCCAGGTTCCAGGCGTCCTGGATGCCGGTGTTCATGCCCTGCGCGCCGGTCGGCGGGTGGATGTGCGCCGCGTCCCCGGCGACGAAGACCCGCCCGTCGCCGTACCGGTCCACGATCCGGTGGCTGATCCGGAAGACCGACGACCAGCGCATGTCCGTGGCGGTCACCGGCTGCGGGGACAGCCGGTCCAGGACCCCCTGGACGTGGGTGAGCTCCGGGCTCCGCCCGGCCTGCAACCCGTGCGCCACCCCGTCCCCGCCCCCGTCCCCGTCCCGCGGCGCGGCCAGTCCGGGCGGCACGTTCATCGACACGCGGTACCGGCCCGGTCCGGGCAGCGGGATGCACACCAGGGTGCCGTCGACCCGGCCCTCCGCGTCCCGGTGCATGGACCGCACCGCGTACCCGTACGGCAGGTCCCAGCCGATCCGCACGTCGGCCAGCATGTACTCCTCCGGGAAGGCCCCGCCCTCGAAGGCGAGCCCGAGCCCCTTGCGGACCGCGCTGTGCGCCCCGTCGCAGCCCACCAGGAACCGGGTGCGCAGCTCCTCCTCGCCGTCCGGGCCGGTCAGCCGGCCCGTGACCCCGTCGGCGTCCTGGTCGAACGACACCAGCTCGGTACCGCGCTCGATCCGGGTCCCGAACCGCGCCAGGTGCTCCTCCAGGAGCCGCTCGGTCTCGTACTGCGGCAGCGAGGCGAACCCGTAGGGCACCTCGGGCGGCAGCGACAGCTCCAGCCGGCCCCGCTCCTCGCCGTTGACGTAGACCAGCTGCCCGCGCAGGGGGACGGCCACGTCGAGCGCGGCCCGCACCAGCCCCATCCGGTCCCAGACCTCCAGGGTGCGCGGCTGGATCCCGACCGCCTTCGCGTACGGCAGCCGGGCCGGCAACCGGTCCACGATCCGACAGGCCACCCCGCGCCGGCGCAGTTCGACGGCGGCCGTCAGCCCCACCGGGCCCGCGCCCACGATCAGGACGTCCGTCGCGTAGCCGTTCACGCTTCCATGATTCGCGGCCCGGGGCGGTCCGGCCACCGGACGGGCGACCGGGCGGGGAGAGGTCCGTTGGCCCTCATCTGGCCGAAGATCACCGGGCCTGACTGGGCCGTTGGCCCACCGTTCGAGGCCTCACTTGAGCCATTGCACCTCCAGGTGGTTATCTGTGGCGTATCCAAGTACTTACGGCGCCACGCAGCGCCGGACGGCAACGAGGCCGGTCCGGACCGTGGCGCCTTCGCCGTGCCTCCACGCAGCCCACCACCCCCGGGCAGCGGGCGGCCCGGCGTGCTCCATCGCAAGGGGGGGCGGCACACCGCCGTGAAGAGGATGTTCGTGGCTCCGGATCCGGGGCGTATGAGACTCAGGAACTCGCTGCGCGCGGTCATCGGCGTGGGGCTCGCCGTCGCCGTCGCCGAACTGGCGGGACTCTCCCTGACCGCCTCCATCACCGGCGGGCTCGCGGCCCTGCTGGCCCTGTTCACCGTCCTCGACGCGACCGTGCCCGCCCAGCGCGTCACCACCGCCCTGCTGCCCGTGGCCGGCTTCCCCGTCCTGGCGCTGGCCACCACCCTCCACGGGACGCCGCCCGCCCGCGACGCCGCCTTCCTGGCCGTCGTCTTCGCCGGGGTCTACGCCCGCCGCTGGGGGCCTCGCGGCCACGCCCTCGGCATCTTCGGCTTCATGATGTTCTTCGTCACCCAGTTCCTGCACGCCGTCCCCGCGCAACTGCCCGAACTGTTCGCCGCCGTCACGCTCGCCCTGCTCTCCGCCGGCGCCGCGCGGTTCCTGCTGTGGCCCATCGAACGCCGCACCCCGCCCGCCGCCGCCCCGCCCGGCCTCCCGGGCACCGGACTGGCCAGGCCCACCACCCGGCAGGCCTTCCAGGCCACCGTCGCCTGCGGGTTCGCCCTCGCCATCGGCCAGCTGCTGTCCGAGGACCGCTGGTACTGGGCCGTCGGCACCGCCTGGTGGATCTTCGTCAACACCGCCTCGCGCGGGGAGACCCTGGTCCGCGGCTTCCGCCGGGTGCTCGGCACCGTCATCGGCATCGCCGCCGGACTGCTGATCGCCGTACCGCTGCACGGCGCGCCCGCGCCCACCGCCGCCCTCGTCGCCGTCTGCGTCTTCGGCATCTTCTACACGGCGGCCCCCTCGTACTCCTGGATGATGTTCTTCGTCACCGTCATGGCCGGACTCCTCTACGGCCTGCTCGGTGTGCTGCACCCCGGTCTGCTGCTCCTGCGCTTCGAGGAGACCGCCGTCGGCGCCCTCGGCGCGGCCCTCGCCGTCGTCCTGGTGCTGCCGGTGACCACCCACGCCGCCAACGACGCCTGGATCCAGCGCGCCCTGCACTGCGTACGGGCCTCCACCGCGGCCACCCTGGACCGCCTCGCCGGCGACCCGGCCGCCGACCCCGGCCCGCACGCCGCCGAACTGGAACTGCTGCTCGCCCGCGTCCGGATGGCCCTCGCGCCCCTCGTCCACCCGCTGAGCCCGCTGCGCGCCCGCAAGGCCCGCGCCCGCCAGGTCCTCGCGCTGCTCGACGACTGCGCCCGCGAGGTGCGCGGCCTCGTGGCGGTCGCCGCCGACCCGCAGGCCTCGCACGACGCCCGGCTGGCCGCCGCCTGCTGGCGGGTCGAGGCGGCCGTGGAGGCGCTCACCGCCCCGGCCGGCCCGGGCCGGCCCGCCGCCCCGGCCGAGCTGCCCCGGCCCGCCGCCGCCGAACCGGCCCTGGCCCACCTGCACGGGCTGGAACTGGCCCTGACGGCCCTGGCCACCCCGCTGCGCACGGACCCGCGGGCCCCGCTCGTCGTCACCGCGTAGGCCGTCCCTCAGGGGGCGGGGGAGGACGGTGCCGGGGCGGTCGACGCGGAGCCCGGCTGCTTCTTCGACATGCCCCCGTCGCACTGGAGGATGAAGCTGACCGCCGTCGTGGGTTCGCCGGCGGTCCGGGTGAGGGGCTGCGCGTGCGCGGTCCAGTTCGCCTTGCGGAGGCTGTGACCGCCCTCCGCGTACGGGGGCAGGACCTTCCAGCCGCGGCCCTCCGCCCTCTTGAAGGCGTCCTTCAGCACGGCGTCGGCCGTGGCCGCGTCGTGCTCGGCGTACAGGTACTCGTGGCACTCGATGGAGAGGTACTCCTGCGGCATCCGCGTCAGCGCCACGCCCGCCTCGGCGAAGGCGGAGGTCATGTCGCCCACCACCGTCTCCACGGGGACCGGCGGTCCCCCGTACGGCGCCTCCGGCCGGCCCAGGGTCACGCACCCGCTCAGCGTCACCGCCAGCACCGCGGCGACCGCCGCCACCCTCACCCTCACGTGCCATTCCCTCCCCAGGTACCGCAGAAGTCTCGCACGCCAAGATCACGGCGGGCCCCGCTCCGACGGGCCCGCCCGTCTCGCGGACCCGGCGCGCCGGAGTCAGGCTGGGAGGAGGACGCCTCGACGCGGAAGGGGGCCCGGCAGTGGCCGAGGAAGAGGGCCGGTCTGCGGCCGCGGGACAGGGCGCGTCCACGGCGCGGGGCGCGTTCGCCGGATTCCTGGACAACCCGGTCGTCGGCATGGCCCCGTGGATCGTCTTCTCCCTGCTGGTGGGCCCCGGCCGGTTCGAGGTCGCGGTGGCGCTCGCCCTCGGCGTGTCCCTCGTGCTCGTCGTGGGCGGCCGGATCGCCCGTCCCGGCACCTCGTGGAAACTCCTGGAACTCGCCGACCTGATCTTCTTCGCGGCCCTCTCGCTGGTGGGACTGCTGGCGGACAGCGGCACCCTGCGCTGGCTGGAGACGTACGCCGGAGAGCTGTCCAACATCGCGCTCGTCGTGATCGCCTTCGGCTCGATGGCGCTGCGGACGCCGTTCACCCTCCAGTACGCACGCGAACAGGTCGACCGGGCGCACTGGAACTCCCCGGAGTTCCTGCGCGCCAACTACGTGATCACCGGAGTGTGGGGGCTGGCCTTCCTGGTCTCCGCCCTCGCCGGCGCCTACGGCGACCTGGTGCTGCACAATCCGAACAACCTCTGGACGGGCTGGATCATCCAGATCGCCGCCATCGTCGCGGCGGTGCGCTTCACGGTCTGGTACCCGGAGGTGGTGCGCGCCCGGGCGCAGGGCCACGAGGGCGGCCCGCTGTCCCCGGCCGCCCTGCTGACTCCGGTCGCCGGAGTGCTCGTACCGGCCGGCATCGCGGTGCTGGTCTTCGACGGGGACCTGTGGTGGCTGGGCGTGGCCCTGATCGTCGGCGGCGGCGCGCTCACGCGGGCCCTGCACCGCCAGGCCTCCCGGGCACCCGACGGCAGCGCTCCGGCCTGAAACCGGGCCTGAACCGGCCGGACACCGGGCATCCGCCCTCCGGCGGCCCCACCCCGGCGTTACGGTCGGGGGCATGACGAGCACCGGCACCCCTTCCGTCGAGTACCGCACCGCCCGGCCCGCCGACCGGGCGGCCATCGAGGCCCTCGACGGCTCCTTCCACACGGCCACCGTCTTCGACGTGACCGTCTCCGAGACCGGGTTCGCCCTCGCGGAGATCCCGGTGGACCCGCCGCTGCACAAGGTGTTCCCGCCGGACGAGGACGGCCCCGGCGCGGCGGAGGGCGGCTCGGAGGACGCCCGCACCTTCGTCGCCGTCGACGGCGGGGTCCTGTGCGGTTTCGCCGCCGTCACGTACGCGGCGTGGAACCGGCGGCTCACCGTCGAGGACATCGAGGTCGCGCCCGGCCACCGGGGCCGCGGCATCGGCCGGACGCTGATGGAGCACGCGGCCGCCTTCGCCCGCGCCCGCGGCGCCGCGCACCTGTGGCTGGAGGTCAGTTCCGTCAACGCTCCGGCCGTGCACGCCTACCGGCGGATGGGGTTCAGCCTCTGCGGTCTGGACACGGCGCTCTACGACGGCACTCCGGCCGCCGGCGAGCGGGCGCTGTTCATGAGCCGCCCCTGCGGCTGACGCACCCCGGGAGGCCTCAACTCCCGGACTGCGGCGGATGGTACGCCGGTAGCGCCCGCCTCCGCAGGCCGATGCGCGAAGATCACTCGGAGGAGTGTTCCGGGTGTTCCCGGGGCACGGTGCTGACCTGCGGCATGTACAAACGGTGATTGTTGATTGCACATTCATCCGGCACGTACAGGGTGGATCTGGTCGGACAGGGGGTAACCGCCCGCAATGGAAATACTGCAACAGCAGTCGAGCGCCGCTCAGGTGTGGGAGGAAGCCGAGGAGTTCATCCGGCTCTTCCACCGGGAGAACCCCGAGGCCGGTGATCCGCGGGTCCGGCTCGCCGCCGTACGGGCCGAGCTCGCGGAGACCGGCACCTACCGGCACACCCCGCAGGAGCTGGTCCACGGGGCCCGCGTGGCCTGGCGCAACAGCAACCGGTGCATAGGCAGGCTCTACTGGAACTCCCTGCGGGTGCGCGACCGGCGCGGGCTGACGGACTCCAAGGAGATAGCCGAGGAGTGCTTCGAGCACCTGCGCGAGGCGACCAACCGGGGCCGGGTCAGGCCCACCCTCACCGTCTTCGCCCCCGACGCCCCCGGCCGTCCCGGCCCGCTGATCTGGAGCGAGCAGCTGGTGCGGTACGCCGGGTACGGCGACCACCCCTCCGTCACCGTGGGCGACGCCCGCAACGCCCCGCTCACGGAAGCCCTGTTGAGGCTCGGCTGGGCCGGCGGCCCGGGCACCCCCTTCGACCTCCTCCCGCTCGTGGTCCAGGGCGTCGACGACAAACCCCGCTGGTTCGACACCCCCGCGGACGCCGTACTGGAGGTGCCCATCCGGCACCCCGACGAGCGGGACGACTGGAGCGACTGGGGACTGCGCTGGCACGCCGTACCGGCCATCTCCAACATGTGCCTGGAGATCGGCGGCGTCCACTACCCGGCCGCCCCGTTCAACGGCTGGTACATGGGCACCGAGATCGGCGCCCGCAACCTCGCCGACACCGACCGCTACAACCTCCTCCCGGCCGTGGCCCGCAGGCTCGGTCTGGACACCTCCAGCGACCGCTCCCTCTGGAAGGACCGGGCGCTGGTGGAACTGAACCGGGCGGTGCTGGACTCCTTCGACCGGGCCGGGGTCACCATCGCCGACCACCACAGCGAGTCCCGGCGGTTCCTCTCCCACCTGGAGCGGGAGGAGCGCAAGGGCCGTGACGTCGGGGCGGACTGGTCCTGGATCGTCCCGCCGATCTCCGGCTCCGCCACCCCCGTGTTCCACCGGACCTTCGAGGACCGGCCGAGCACCACGGCGTACGTCCACCACTCCGGCGCACAGGAACGCGCCAAGGGGCGGGACTTGGTCTAGACCTTCTGTTACCGTCGGCTCCGAACGGATCCGGAGCGGCGGAGAGGGCACCAGTGAGCGGCGCGGACAGTACGGACCACAGCGGCGGGCACCGGGCCTACATCGGCTCGTTCACCTCGGGGGGCGGCCGCGGCATCACCGCCGCGGCCGTGGATCCGGCCACCGGGGCGCTGACCCCGCTCGCGGCCACCGGGTCCCTCGCGGACCCCTCGTACCTGGCCTTCTCCCGGACCACCGGCCTGCTCTACGCGGTGAGCGAGGCCGAACAGGGCGCGGTGGCGGCCTTCCGGCCCACCGCCGACGGGCTGGCCCCGGCCGGCCCCCAGGTCCGCGTCGGCGGATCCGGCCCCACCCACCTCAGCCTGGCCGGCGGCCGGCTGCTCACCGCCAACTACACCTCCGGCAGCGTCAGCAGCCTGCCCCTGGCCGCCGACGGCAGCCCGTCCGGACCGGCCTCGGTCCTCGCGCACCGGGGCTCGGGCGTCGACGCCGACCGCCAGGAGGCCCCGCACGCGCACCAGGTGCTGCCCGACCCGGCCGGCCGCTGGGTGCTCAGCGTCGACCTCGGCACCGACTCCGTACGGGTCTGCGCGCTCGATCCGGCCGCCGGCGCGCTCCGGCCGCACTCCGAGGTCGCCCTGCGCGCCGGGACCGGACCGCGCCACCTCGTCTTCCACCCGGCCGACCCGGTGGCGTACGTCCTGCACGAACTGGAGCCGCAGCTGACCGTCTGCCGCTGGAACGCGGCCTCCGGGCAACTGGAACCGGTCTCCGAGGTTCCGGTCGCCTCCAGCGGCGCCCCAGGGGCCGTACGGGCCTACCCCTCGGCGCTCGTGGCCTCGCCGGACGGCCGCTTCCTGTGGGCCTCGGTGCGCGGCACCGACGTCCTCGTCACCTTCTCGCTCGCGGGCGGCGCCGAGGAGCCGCGGCTCACGAGCACCGTCGGCTGCGGCGGCAGCTGGCCGCGCGACCTCGCGGTGGACCCCTCCGGCCGTCGCCTGTACGCGGCCAACGAGCGGTCCGGGGACGTCACCTGGTTCGACGTGGACCCGCTGACCGGACGGCCCCACCGGTCCGGATCCGTCCCCGCCCCGGCCGCGACCTGCGTGGTCTTCGGCTGACGGCGCCCGCGCCGGGGGATCCCGGGACGTGCGGAAGGGCCCGCCCCCGAGATCCCGGGGACGGGCCCTTCACTGCGTCCAGAGCGCCCGCGGCGGCTACTGGGTGACGGCGCCCAGGGTGATCCCGAGGGCGGCGCTGTACTGGGCGACGGCGAGCTTGCCGAGCGCCGGGTAGGCGCCGAGCACCTCGGCGGTGGCGCAGTCGGCCTCCTTGCAGGCCGTGTCGAGCAGGCCCTCGGCCGCCTCGGGGCCGATCAGGTAGGGGGCCAGCGCGAGCTGCGCCGAACCGGAACCGCGCAGCTCGGCGGCGACGGCGGCCACCGAACCCTCCTGGTCCAGGGCGGCGGCCATGACGGGCACCGCGAGACGGGCGGCCAGCAGCATGCCGGTGATCCCGGCGGCCTGGACGGCCTCCTCGCCGCCGGTGGTGGCCAGGATGATGCCGTCGGCGGCGGTGGCCACGGTGAACAGCCGGGCCCGGTCGGCGCGGGCGAGGCCGGCCTCGGAGAGGCGCACGTGCAGGCCCTCGGCGAGCAGCGGGTGCGGGCCCAGTACGTCGGCCAGCTCGGCGGCGGCCGAGGAGTCCATCAGCGCCTGGCGCACGCGGCGCAGCAGGTCGCCGTCGGGGCCGGCCAGCAGGGGCACGACCACGGCGTCCGGGCCGGTCGGCGCGGGCACCTCGTGACCGGCGGCGCGGGCGAACTCGGCGCGCGCGGCACGCTCGTTCGCGACGGCGGTCAGCACGCCGGCGAGCGAGGGGAACTCGCAAGAGGCGGCGTCCTCGCCGTCGGTGCCTTCGAGGTAGCCGATCCGGGCGTCCAGGCCGGGCAGTTCGGAGCGGCCGATGCTGATGATCTCTTCCGCGAGACCGCGCGAGGCGGCCGAGGGGGCACCGGGCACGGCGAGCACCAGCGCGGGTGCGCCCTCGGGCGCCACCGCGGGCTCGGGCCGGCGGTGCCGTCCGGTCTGGCGGGGTCGCGGCATTCGTACGGGCAGGCCATTTGCGGGCCCAGTGGGGGAGCTCATGGCGCCGCATGCTACTGGTTTATCGGAACGGGGTGTTCGGGCAGGGCCTGGACGGGCGGCATCTGTCCGTATTTATCCGTTGAATGTCATATAAGGTTCAACTGACTGTGGGCAAGTGCCAGTCGACGGGCTGTGCTCCCTGCCTGACCAGCAGGTCGTTGGTCCTGCTGAAGGGCCGGGAGCCGAAGAAGCCGTTGGCGGCGGACATGGGGGAGGGGTGGACGGACTCCACGGCCGGCAGCTCGCCCAGCAGCGGCCGCAGGTTGCGGGCGTCACGTCCCCACAGCACCGACACCAGGGGCTTTCCGCGCGCGGCGAGGGCCCGGATCGCCTGCTCGGTGACCGCCTCCCAGCCCTTGCCGCGGTGCCCGCCGGTCTTGCGCGGGGCGGTGGTCAGGGCGCGGTTCAGCAGCAGCACGCCCTGCCGGGTCCACGGCGTCAGATCGCCGTTGGCCGGGCGGGGCACGCCGAGGTCCGTGTGCAGCTCCCGGAAGATGTTGTCCAGGCTCGGCGGCACCGGCTGGACGTCGGGGGCCACCGAGAAGGACAGGCCCATCGCGTGCCCCGGGGTGGGGTACGGGTCCTGTCCGACGATGAGTACCTTCACCTCGTCGAAGGGCTGCTGGAACGCGCGCAGCACGTTCGCCCCGGACGGGAGGTAGGTTCTGCCCGCCGCGATCTCGGCGCGCAGGAAGTCGCCCATCGCGGCGACCTGGGCCGCCACCGGTTCCAGAGCCCGGGCCCAGCCCGGCTCGACGATCTCGTTCAAGGGTCTCGCTGCCACAGTGGATCACTCTAGTGGCTCAACGGCTCAGGGCAGTACGGCCGCCCGGACGCACAGCACGTCGGGCAGGTGCCCGGCGAGCAGCTGCCAGCTGTCGCCGTCGTCGTGGCTCGCGTACAGCTCTCCGTTGCGGTTGCCGAAGTAGACGCCCGCCGGGTCGGCGTCGTCCGTGCACAGGGCGTCGCGCAGCACCGTGCCGTAGTGGTCCCCGGCCGGCAGGCCCTTCGACAGCGGCTCCCAGGTGGCGCCCGCGTCCCGGGTGCGGAAGACCCGGCAGCGGTGCTGCGCCGGGACGCGGTCGGAGTCGGCGTTGAGCGGGAAGACGTAGGCGGTGTCGGGCCGGTGCGGGTGCGCGGCCACGGCGAAGCCGAAGTCGGAGGGCAGTCCGGCGCCGATGTCGGTCCACTCCGTGCCCGCGTCGTCGCTGCGGTAGACCCCCCAGTGGTTCTGGAGGTACAGCCGGTCCGTGTTCCCGGCGTCCTGGGCGATCTTGTGGACGCACTGGCCGAACTCGGGATCCGGATCGGGCAGGAACACTGCCGAGACCCCGTGGTTGGACGGCTCCCAGCTCTCCCCGCCGTCGCGGGTGCGGAAGACCCCGGCGGTGGAGACGGCGACCGTCACCGCCCGGGGGTCCGCGGGGTCGGTGATCACGGTGTGCAGCCCCTCACCGCCGCCGCCCGGCTCCCAGGCCGACCGGGTCGGGTGCTCCCACAGGGGCCGGACCAGCTCGAAGGACTCGCCGCGGTCGGTGGAGCGGAAGAGGGCGGCGGGCTCGGTCCCCGCGTAGACCACGTCCGGGGCCTCCGGTCCGGCCGGATGCAGCTGCCAGACCCGCTCCAGGGAGGCCCCGGTGTCCTGCGGGAACTTCACGGCGGCGGCGGTGGGTTCGCGCCAGGTCGCCCCCAGGTCGTCGGAGCTGAAGACGGACGGTCCCCAGTGCGAGCTGTCGCCGCCGACCAGGAGCCTCGGCGCGGGCCCCCGCCGGTCGATCGCGACCGCCGACACGGCCTGGGCGTTGAAATGGGGCCCGTCGAACTCCCAGGGGCCGGCGCCCTCGCGCCGGCCGATGAAGAGCCCCTTGCGGGTCCCCGCGAGCAGCAGTACGTCGGTCATCGCCGACACCTCCGGACGTCCTGGTCCTTCACGGCAGCTTTTCGGCCAGTGTGCACCCGACCGCCGACACCGGCCGTGCGGCACGCGCGGCCGGGGCCGGCCTCTTGTACGGGATCCCTCGTACTATGAGAGATTTCGTAGTACGGTAGTTCTCGTACTTAGCCGCCGATCCCCGGTGCGCGTCCGGTGACGTCTGGAGAGCCCCATGAGCGCTGCCCCCGCTGCCTTTGCCGCCCTTTTCCGGCCCTACACCCTCCGTTCGGTGACGGTCCCGAATCGCGTGTGGATGGCCGCGATGTGCCAGTACAGCGCCGAGCCCGCCGGTCCGGCGGCCGGCGTGGCCACGGAGTGGCACTTCGCGCACTACGCGGCCCGGGCCACCGGCGGTACGGGCCTGATCGTCCAGGAGGCGACCGCCGTCTCCCCCGAGGGCCGGATCAGCCCCTACGACCTCGGCATCTGGAACGACACCCAGGTCGAGGCGCTCCGCCGCATCACCGCCTTCCTGAAGGCCCAGGGGACCGTCCCCGGAATCCAGATCGCCCACGCGGGCCGCAAGGCCTCCACCGACCGCCCCTGGAAGGGCGGCCGCCCCGTGGGCGCCGAGGCGCACGGCTGGCAGCCCGGTGCGCCGAGCGCCGTACCGTTCGCCGAGGGCCACCCCGTGCCGCACGCGCTCACCGTCGAGGAGATCCGTACGATCACCGGCGAGTTCGCGGCCGCCACCCGGCGCGCCCTCGCCGCGGGCTACGAGGTCGTGGAGATCCACGGCGCCCACGGCTACCTCATCGGGGAGTTCCTCTCCCCGCACAGCAACCGGCGCACCGACGCCTACGGCGGCTCCTTCGAGAACCGGACCCGCTTCGCCCTGGAGGTCGTCGAGGCCGTGCGCGCCGAGTGGCCCGAGGACCTCCCGCTGTTCTTCCGCATCTCCGCCACCGACTGGCTGGAACAGGACGGCTGGACCGCCGATGACACGGTCGAACTGGCCGGACTGCTCCAAAGCCGCGGGGTCGACCTGCTCGACGTGTCCACCGGCGGCCTCGCCCCCGGCGTCACGATCCCGCTCGGCCCCGGCTACCAGGTGCCCTTCGCCGCCAGGGTCAAGGCGGAGACGAGCCTGCCCGTCGCCGCCGTCGGCCTGATCACCGAACCGGAACAGGCCGAGAAGATCCTCGCCAACGGTGAGGCGGACGCGGTCCTGCTCGGCCGGGAACTGCTGCGCGACCCGTTCTGGGCCCGCCGCGCGGCCGCCGAACTCGGTGCGGAGATCCGTACCCCGGACCAGTACCGCCGCGCCTGGTGACCGGCGACGGTCCTACGACGGTTCTCGTACGATAGGGGCACGGGCACGGCAAGACGAACGAGTGGAGCAGGACATGACGGAACGTGACGCGGCCCGTGTCCTCGCCCACCCCGAGGCGGCCGGGATCAGGCTGGAGAGCGTGCTGCACGCGCTGTCCGACCCGGTCCGGCTGTCCATCGTCCGCGACCTCGCGGCCACGGACGCCGAACTGGCCTGCTCGTACTTCGACCTGCCGGTCACCAAGTCGACGACGACCCACCACTTCCGCGTCCTGCGCGAGAGCGGCGTCGTACGCCAGACCTACCGCGGCACGGCCAAGATGAACGGCCTGCGCCGCGAGGACCTCCAGACCCTCTTCCCCGGCCTCCTGGACAGCGTCCTCGCCGCGGCGGCCGCCGAGGCCTCCCGGCTCGGAGGGCTCGCGACCTAGTGCCGTGACCGGAAAGGTCCACCGGGTCGCGACGCCCGGCACGGCACCTCTCCGCGTTGTCGGACCACGGAGGTACGTCCAGTACGAGCCGTGGCCCTCCGCCTTGAGACGCACCGCACCGGACGCCGCGACCCGGCAAACCTTCCCGGCCACGGCACTAGGGGCGGACGCCGCGACCCGGCGGACCCTTCCGGTTCCTCCGTGCAGCCCGCGAGCAGCGCCGCTCCCGCCGCCGCCGTCAGTGCCGCGTACGCACCCCGTCGTACCGTCCGCCCCGTCGCCAACTCCCCTGACCGGTAGAGGATTCGGCGACCCTATGCGAGGCCGGCCGCGCCCCGCAGGCCGGCCCAGTCGGGGATCTTCACCGAGCGGCGGCCCAGGGAGAGTCCGAGTTCCGCCTCGGCCGACTCGATGGCCAGCCAGCCCGGCCACTCCACGGGGCGCAGCCCCGCCGCCCGCAGCGCGTCCAGCGGGTCCCGCGCGAGTTCGCGGCGTGCCAGCGCCCCCGCGTCCTGGAGCAGCGAGGACACCGTCTCCTTCGCGCACGGCCGGTTCGTGCCGATCACCCCGGTCGGCCCGCGCTTGATCCAGCCCGCCACGTACTCGCCGACCGGGGCCCGGCCCGCGCGGAGCACCCGGCCCGCCGCGTGCGGCACGGTCCCCTTCGCCGCGTCGAACGGCAGGCCGGGCAGCGGCACCCCCAGGTACCCCACCGAGCGCAGCACCAGGTCGGCCGGGACGTCCTCGTAGGTGCCCGTCCCCGTGACCCCGCCCCGGCCGTCGGGGGCGGTCCGCTCGAAGCGCAGCGCGCGCACCCGGCCCTCCCCGGTGCCCAGCACCTCGACCGGCCTCAGGTAGAAGCGCAGCGTGATGCGGCGCTCCTCCCCGGCCGCCGGGCCGGTGTCCGGCCGGGCCCAGCCGCGCAGCACCTCCAGGTTCCGCCGGGCCGCGGCGGGCAGCGCGGCCGCCGCCTCCGGGTCCCCGTACGCCGGGTCGAGGGCCGCCTCGGCGGGATCCACCCGCGTCGCCACCCCCGGCAGCGTGCCCAGTTCGCGGAGCTCCTTGGTGGTGAAACGGCCCTGCGAGGGTCCGCGCCGGGCCACCATCGACACCTCGCGGACCCCGCTGCCGGCAAGGACGCCGAGGGCCGCCGCGGGCATGTCCGTCGGCGCCAGCTCCGCCGCGCCCCGGGCGAGGATCCGGGTCACGTCCACCGCGACGTTCCCGGCGCCGACCACCACGGCCGAGCGGACCCCGCCCAGGTCGAAGGCCCCGGCGTCCGGATGGCCGCTGTACCAGGACACGAAGGCCGTGGCGGAGTGCACCCCGGCCAGTTCCTCGCCCGGGATGCCGAGGGGCCGGTCGCGGGCGGCGCCCACGCAGTAGACGACCGCGTGGTAGAGCTCCAGGAGCCGGTCGGTGGTCAGGGGTCCGGTGCCGACCTCCACGTTCCCGAGGAAGCGGATCCGGTCGTCCTCCAGCACCGAGCGAAGGCTTCCGGTCAGCGATTTGATCTTCTCGTGGTCGGGGGCCACCCCGTACCGCACGAGTCCGTACGGGGCCGGCAGCCGGTCCAGGACGTCGACCCGCACGCCGGGGACCTCACGCTGCTGGACCAGGGCCTGGGCGGCGTAGACCCCGCTCGGGCCCGAACCGACGACGGCGACACGAAGCACGGCGGAGCTCCTCCCGCAGGTGTTCCCAGCATGACACCGGCCCCCGGACCCGTCAGCCCATCGCGCGCATCCGGTGGATCTCGGCGCTCTGGGTGGCCACCACCTCGGTCGCCATCTCCTCGACGGCGACGTTGTTGCCCCGGGCGAGGGCCTCGCCGGCCATCTTCAGGGCGCCCTCGTGGTGGGCGGTCATCAGCTTCAGGAAGAGCCGGTCGAAATCGGCGCCCCTGGCGCTGCGCAGCTCGTCCAGCTGCTGCGGCGTCGCCATCCCCGGCATGGACCCGTGGTCGTGGGCACCCGGGTCCGGGGCGGGCGCGGGGTGGAGGGCGCCCCACCTCTCCATCGCGCCGATCTCGGGGCCCTGGGCCGCCGCGATCCGTTCCGCGACCCGCTTGACGCCTTCGGCCGAGGCCCGCTCGGGGGCGAGCGCGCTCATCACGAGGGCCTGGCGGTGGTGTTCGGTCATGTTCCGCACGTACGCGCGGTCGGCCGCGTTCGGGCTGTCGTCGGGCCGTTCCTTCGCCGCCTGTTCGGGGGAGAGGGTGCGGGCCTTCTCGCCCGGTCTGCCGGGTGCGACCACCACCGGCCCGTCGCCTCCCGCCGCGGCCGCGGCGCCGTCGTCCTCGCAGCCGGTGAGCGCGAGGAGGAGTCCGGCGGCCAGGGCCGCCCCCAGGAATCGGCTGACTAACGCATTTGCCATGTCCATGGAAAGGAAGATACTGCCGGGGTCCAGGTTCCGTTCCCATGAGGAAGCGGGACGTTCGGGCCCCCACGGGAGGCACAGTGACCTCGCTGCACACCGTCAGAGTGCGCCACCGGAGCCTGGGGGTGGCCTTGGCCGCCGCCGGACTCCTCACCACGCTCCTGGCCACCGCCGGACCGGCGGCCGCCACCCCCGACCCCGGAGACCTGCGGCCCGGCGCCGGCTCCGGGCAGAGCGCCGCTCCCGCCCCGGACCGCGAACTCGCCCCCGGCGAGATACCCGGCCAGGACGAGATAGTCCACAGCCGCAACATCAAGCCCCTGGCCAACATCCCCAGCGCCAACCCCGCCGCCGTCAACTCCGACCTGGCGTTCGAGGGCAGGTACGCCTACGCCGGCAACTACGACGGCTTCACGATCTACGACATCGCCAACCCCAAGGCCCCGAAGGTGGTCAGCCGCGTCCTGTGCCCCGGCGGCCAGAACGACATCTCGGTCTCGGGCGACCTCCTCTTCCTCTCCACGGACTCCTCGCGCAGCGACGACTCCTGCAACAGCGTCTCGCAGCCCGCGACGGAGAAGTCGTCGTGGGAGGGCATCAAGATCTTCGACATCAAGGACAAGAAGAACCCGAAGTACGTCAAGTCCGTCGAGACCGCCTGCGGCTCCCACACCCACACCCTGGTGCCCGGCGGCCGTGACCTCTACCTCTACGTCGCCTCGTACTCCCCGAACGAGGCCTTCCCGGACTGCAGGCCCCCGCACGACGGCATCTCCGTCGTGAAGGTCCCCAAGAAGGCCCCGGCCAAGGCGGCCGTCGTCGGCTTCCCCGTCCTCTTCCCGGACGGCGGCAACCCGGGCGCGCCCGCCAACCCGGGCGTCTCCAAGACCACGGGCTGCCACGACATCACGGTGCTGCCCTCCAGGAACCTGGCCGCCGGCGCCTGCATGGGCGACGGCATCCTCTTCGACATCACCGAGCCCGAGCAGCCGAGGGTCATCGACCGGGTCCAGGACAACGTGAACTTCGCCTTCTGGCACTCGGCCACCTTCAACGAGCGGGCGAACAAGGTGGTCTTCACCGACGAGCTCGGCGGAGGCGGCGGCGCCACCTGCAACGAGGCGACCGGACCCGACCGCGGCGCCGACGGCATCTACGACATCACCGGCCGCGGCGACCAGCGCAAGCTCGTGTTCAAGAGCTACTTCAAGATCCCGCGCCACCAGGCCGACACCGAGAACTGCGTGGCCCACAACGGCTCGCTGGTCCCGGTCGGAGGCGGTCGCGACATCATGGTCCAGGCCTGGTACCAGGGCGGCGTCTCGGTGTGGGACTTCACCGACTCCACCCGCCCCAAGGAGATCGGCTACTTCGAACGCGGTCCGCTGACCACCGACCGGCTCGGCCTCGGCGGCTCCTGGTCGGCGTACTACTACAACGGGCACATCTACTCGAACGACATCGTCAAGGGGCTCGACGTGCTGAGGCTCGACGACTGGCGCACCGACAGCGCCAAGTGGGTGCGGATGGACCGCCTCAACGTGCAGACCCAGCCCGACTACCACTGACCCCGACCGCCCACCCGTCACCCGAAGCCCGTAGCTCGTACCCGCACGCGAAGCCGTCACACGAACGTCCCGCCGGGCGGTCCGCCGTCCGGCGGGACGCCCAGCTCCCAGTCCAGTCCGTACCGCTGGAAGAGCTCGGCCCGCAGCCGCGGTCCGGGCATCGGCGCCCCCGGCAGCAGGACCGCCACCACCGCTCCCATCAGCAGGGCCCGCAGCAGCGGGTAGTCGGCGTCCACGTCCGCCGAGCCGTACCGGGCGACGGTGTCCCGCAGCAGCTCCGCGAGGCGCTGCTGCTCCGGGCACTGGATGAAGCCCTCGGCCTGGAGGATCCCCGCCATGTGCGTGCGCATCAGCCGGGGGTGGTCCCGGGCCAGCCCGAGGACCGCGTCGATCGCCCGGGCGAGGCGCTCGCGGCCGTCGTCCGTACGCGGCTCCCGCTCCAGCGCCTCCTCCAGCGTCATGTGCATCAGCCGGTGCACGGCGGACTGCAACAGCTGCCGCTTCCCCGGGAAGTAGTACGAGACCAGGCCGCGGGCCGCGCCCGCCCGGTCCGCGATGTCGCCGAGCGTCGTGGCCTCGAAGCCCCGTTCGGACACCAGCTCGACCGTCGCGCGGAGCAGCCGCTCCCGGGAACGTCTGCGCAATTCTTCATTGACCGATGCGCTGCGCGGGGACATGCTTACTCCTGCGTTGACTGGCTCTCGGCCAATATACTCAGCGCACGGTGTCGTCTGTTCGGGGCGACGCGGGGGATCGCCCCGGGCAGGCACACCGGCACGCCGCGAGCGCCACCAGGGCCACCCCCAGGAGCCAGCCCGCGAGCACGTCCGAGAACCAGTGGACGCCGAGGTAGAGCCGGGTGAAGCCGACCCCGAGCACCGAGACCGCGGCCACCGCCCACGCGCCGTACACCAGCCCCCGCGGGGCCTTCGCCGGCAGCAGCCACAGCAGCATTCCGCACACCACCGTCGCCGTCATCGCGTGCCCCGACGGATAGGCCGCGTACTGCGCGGAGTCGACGGGATCCGGCCACTGCGGCCGCTCCCGGCCCACGAGGGCCTTCAGTCCCTGCTGCACCGCCGACGCGACCAGCGTCACCACCGCCACGCGCACGGCGCGCGAGCGGTCACCGTGCCACCACAGCCACGCGCAGGCCGCCGCGGCCAGGGCCCGCATGGTCCAGGGGTCCCACACCCAGTCGCTGAACACCCGCGTCAGACCGGTGACCGCCGGGTGCGAGACGGCGTACGGGTGCAGTGCCCCGGCGATCCGTTCGTCGAAGCCGATGAGCGGCGGCCACGCCACCACCACCAGGACGGTCAGCACGGCCGCGGCCAGCGCACAGGCCGGCCCCGCTCTCCCCAGCTGGTCGTTCCGCATGCCCCCGATCCTCGCAGCATGCGGAACGCAACCTTCACCTCAGCGCGCTGAGTCCCGGTACGAAGGCCACCAGCAGCGGTACCGCCGGCACCAGGGTGGCCAGCGCCGTCAGCCGCAGCCGGCGTCCCGGGGAGAGCCGGGGCGAGGCCGACAGCAGGCGCCGCACGCGCTGCGGGACGTGCGCCTGCGCCGTGGGGGAGGGACCGAAGACCCCCCGGTCCTCGTTCAGTCCGACCAGGGCCAGCGCGATCGTCAGACGTCCGTAGCGCCGCGAGGCCACGTCGTCGGCGGCCAGCTCGACCAGCCGGTGCATCTCCGCCTCGAACGCGGCGAACACCGGCACCTGCGGGAACCCCCGCGACAGCGCCCGCGAGCAGTGCAGCAGCCAGTCGTGCCGGGCCGCGGCGTGCCCCTGCTCGTGCGCCAGTACGGCATCCAGCTGGCTGCCCTTGAGACGGCCGAGCGCCGCCGTGGTCACCACCAGCTGCGGGACCGCCCCCGGCTGCCACCAGGCCTCCGGCCGCGGCCCCTCCAGGACCACGAGCCGTCCGGCCTCCGGCTCCTCGCCGGGCAGCAGCGGAGCGCGGACCAGCAGTTCGGCCCCCTGGGCGCGGCGCCGGGCCCGCGCCCGCAGCACCTCCCGCGTCAGCATCGCGCCGGTCCACAGGCCCCCGCAGGCCAGCGCCAGGGCGGTGGCGGTCGCCCACGGACCGCCCGCCGCGCCCAGCTCGTACGCGTCGACCACCCCGTGCGGGGCGACCGCGAAGAGCCGGCCCCGGACCGCCTGCCAGGCGGCGGCCGCGCTCAGCAGCATCGACAGGGCCAGGCACAGGAGCGTCGCGCCCACCACGCACTGCCACGCCCACAGCGCGACGACGGGTTCGCGCTCGGGCCACTGGGCCCGGGCCAGGAGGCGGGGTGCGAGCACCGCGGTCAGTGCGCCGAGCAGCAGGAGAACGGCGGGGACCATCATGTCCGCCAGCCTATGAGCGCACCCCTACCTACGGGTACGCCCCCGGGGCTTTGGTGACGCAGGACACGTTTCCCCGCGCACCCGGCGCGGCCGCCGCCCGGCGGGCCCGCCCCGGCGCGGCCTTCACATGGCCGCCAGCATGGCCAACATCCCCGTACCCATGGCGAGTCGGCACGCCCGGGTCAGGTCCTCCGGGCCGCCCGCCGCCGCCACCGGGGGCTGCCCGCCGCCCGCCGCCACCAGCCGGGCCCCGCCGAGCAGCACGTAGCCCGCGTAGTAGAGCAGCAGCGCCCCCGTCACCACCGGGAGTCCCGCGCGGCCGTGCCCGTGCCCGGCGGTCATCGACAGCGCCATGTACGCCATCGCCAGCGAGCCCACCAGGTGGTGGGCGTGGTGGACCCCGTCGCGCAGCATCCACAGCGCGTGCACCGACGCTCCGCAGAAGACCGCCAGCAGGACCCCCGGGCCCCACGGGCCGGTCCCCGAGGGCACGGCCATCGCCGCCATCCCGAACCCCATCACGGCCTCGCCCGCCGCCGGCCCGCGCTCCGGCCGCCCCGCTCTGCGCGCCCGCAGCAGACAGTACGCACCGCTCACGGCACACAGCAGCACGAGCAGCCAGGAGGACACGGCGGAGGCGGAGAAGGGGGAGAACGACATGGCGGGACCGTGCACGGCGGAACCTCCCGGTTCGTCGGCGTCACGGGAAGGGATGCCCCTCTCACACCGCGCTCACGCCGCCCCGCGTTACGCTCTCCCTGCCGCACCAGGCATGTCATATGCCGCCGCATCGAACGGAGCGCCCGATGTCCACCGCCCAGCCCGCCGCCCTCAGTTTCCGCTCCGCCGTGGACGCGGACGTACCGGAACTGGTGGCCCTCGTCGAATCCGCCTACCGCGGAGACGCCAGCCGGGCGGGCTGGACCACCGAGGCCGACTACCTGGACGGCCAGCGCACGGACCCGGACGGGGTCCGCGCGATCATCGCCAACCCGGACGGCGTGCTGCTCGTCGTCGAGCGCGCGGGCGAACTCATCGCCTGCTGCCAGCTGGAACACCGCGGGGACCACGCCTACTTCGGCATGTTCGCCGTCCGCCCCGGCCTCCAGGGCGGCGGACTCGGCAAGGAGATCCTGGCCGAGGCGGAACGCCGCGCACGCGAGACGTGGGAGGCCAAGGAGATGCGGATGACGGTGATCAACGTACGGGAGGAGCTCATCGCCTACTACGTGCGCCGCGGCTACCTGCGCACCGGCGAGCTGAGCCCCTTCCCCTACGGCGACGCGCGCTTCGGCGAGCCGCGCCGCGACGACCTGGCCTTCGAGCTCCTCGTCAAGTCGCTCTGACGGCCCGGGCGTCCGCTCAGGCCGTGAAGCGGCCGGTGCTGCGGATCTCCGGGAGACCGGTGACCGCGCCGTCCAGTTGGAGCGCCCGCGCCAGCCGCAGCTGATCCAGGGTGTCGACCGTCCACCCCGTCACCCGCAGCCCGGCCGCGTGCGCCGCCTCCACCGTCTCCAGGGTGATGCGGCGCAGGTCCAGGTCGAGCGTCCCCGCTCCCGCGGCCAACGCCCGGTCGACGACGTCCGCCCCGTGGCGCTCCGCGTGCAGGACCGTCCGCAGGCCCGGCGCGAGGTGGGCGGCGGTGGTGAGCACCGCGCCGTCGCGCGAGGCCACCTCCACCCGGGAGGTCAGGTCCCCGCGTACGAGGAGTTCCGCGAGCGCGGCCGCGGTCCGCTGGTCGTGCACCGACACCCGCAGCGGGACCCGGACGGCGTCCAGGACCTCCTCCGGGACGGGCACGCGCTCCCCCTGGCCGGCGTCCAGGGCGCGCAGCTCGGCGAGGGTCAGGTCGGCGACGGCGCCCGCGCCGTCGGTGGTGCGGTCCACTTCGGCGTCGTGCAGGACGACGAGGACGCCGTCCTTGCTGAGTCGGACGTCCAGCGCGATGGCGTCCATCCCGCAGCGTTCCGCGCGGACGAACGACCGCAGGGTGTTCTCCGGTTCGACACCCATGACCCCGCGATGACCGATGGTGAGGAAAGTCAAGGTTCTCTCGCTTCCGTCGACGGCGGCTCCCCGCACGGTCGCGGTGTCCCGACCGGCCGCGCGCGGTGAGGACGCATGCTAGTGCGCGCCGCCCGCGAAGGGACCGGGCGTGCGGGGGCCCGGATCGGCCGTACGGCGGCTTCCCGCCGGGGCCGTACGCGCCGGGGCGGTGCGGTGCGGGCCCGCCGCGTCACCCGGGCGTGGGCGCGTCCCCACAGCCTTGACGGCCCGCCGCGCGGAGCTTTCGGAGGCCCTGCTTCCGGGGGACCCTCGACCTCAGGTCCAGGGTGAGACCGGGGCGGCTCCGCGCGGGTCCGGGACCCTTCCCGGTCCGGTCCCGGGGCGGGGCTCCGTCCGCCCCCGCTCCTCGTCCGGGTCGCCGCCCGCGGCTCAGGCTCCGGGCGCGGTATCCGCTGCGGTTCCCGCTGCGGGCTCCGGCCCGGTCCCGGTCGTGTCCGCCGGCTGCGCCGTGCCCGTCGTCTTCGCCGTCTCCGCCTCCGTGAGGTCGGCCAACAGGGCGTCGGCCAGCTCCAGTTCGGCCAGGTGCTGGCGTTCGCTCCAGCGCAGGACCAGGGTGGGGAAGGCCCACTCGCGGACCTCCGCCGCGTGCTCCATCGCCTCCCGTACGGCGGCCAGTTCGCCCCGGGTCCGCTCCATGTGCTCGTTCACCATGGCGCGCAGCCGCTCGGGCTCCGCGAGGTGTCCCAGCCAGATCCGCAGCAGCAGTCCGTGCTTGAGCACCGGCGGGCCTGCCTGCGCCGCGTCGCCCGCCCATCCGGTCAGCGCCTCGCGGCCCGCCCCGGTGATCGCGTACCGGCGCTTCGCGCGGGCCTCCTCGGGCCCCGAGCGTACGGAGACCGCGTACCCCAGCTCCTCCAGCCGCCGCAGTTCCGCGTAGATCTGGCTGATAGCGGGCGACCAGTAGAAGAAGCGCAGGGAGGAGTCCGCCCACTTCTTCAGCTCGTACCCGGTGCGCTCGCCGGGGAACGACAGCAGGCCGAGCACCGCCCACGCGGTCGGCGGGAGCTCTTGCTTCTTCGGTTCCTGACTACTAGTCATATTCTGAATCGAAGTGAGACCGGGCACGGGACGCAACCCTGGAGGCATCGTGAAGTTCTCCGTCATCTTCGAAGCTCAGCTGGCCGACCCGACCGTGGAGCGTGAGCACCAGGTCATCCGCGACTGCGTCGAGCAGGCCGTACTGGCCGAACGCATGGGATTCGACCGGATCTGGGCCGTCGAGCACCACTCGCTGAAGTGGTACGCCCACATGTCGGCTCCGGAGGTCTTCCTGAGCTTCGTCGCGGCCCGGACGCACACCATACGCATCGGGCACGGCGTCGTGTGCATGCCGTTCAACTTCAACCACCCGGTCCGCGTCGCCGAGCGGGCGGCCATGCTCGACCTGCTGTCCGGCGGCCGGCTCGACCTCGGGGCCGGGCGCGGCGGGACGGAGCAGGAGACCTCGCTGTGCGGGGTGGACCGCGAGCGCACCACCGCGGAGGTGGAGGAGGCGCTGCGGATCATCGGGAGGGCCTGGCGGGAGGAGGAGCTGGAGTATCACGGCGAGCTGCTCGACATCGCCCCGCACCCGATCCTGCCGCGCCCGGCGCAGACCCCCCACCCGCCGCTGTTCCTCGCGTGCAGCCGGGGCGAGACCCTGGTGCGGGCGGCGGAGCTGGGCGTGGGGGCGCTGGTCATGGGCTTCGCGGGGCCGGAGGCGGTCGCCGGGATGCGCGCCGTGTACGACGCGGCGATCGCGGGGCGGGACGGGAGCGCCTTCGTGTCGAGCGCGGTCAACGACCACTTCTCGGTGCTGTGCCCGACGATCGTGCTGGAGGACCCGGACGAGGCCCGCCGCGTCGGGATCCGCGGCCAGCGCTTCTTCGCGCAGTCCATCGGCCACTGGTACGGGGGCGCGGGCGTCCCGGACGAGGCCGTGGTGGCGGGCGCCGACGAGGCGGCCCGGATGAGGCGGGCCGCCGAGCAGGTGGTGGCCCGGCTGCACGAGCTGGACATCCCCGTCCGGCCCACGGCGACGGCCACCTTCAACGCCGACCACGCCTACGGGAGCGCGGACGACGCGATCGCGTACGTGGAGCGCCTGGAGGCCGCCGGGGCGGACGAGGTGATGTGCCTGATCCAGATGGGCACCGTGCCGCAGGAAGCCTGCATGGAGACCATCCGGCAGTGGGGCGAGAAGGTCATCCCGCGGTTCGTCCACCGCGGTGCGAACGATGCGGAGTGATGGCCTCCACGCTGAGTAACGGGAAGACTTCCGGTGGATTGGGGGGTGACGCAGGATAATTTCCTGGGTTTCCTCTTGAGTGGGAGAGCCTCACATGCCTACCCTGTCCCGACGTGAGGTTCTCCTGTGGAGGAAGTGACATGACGGAAACTCTTGTGCCGGGTGCCGGCGGTGCCGTGATAACCGCTGGGGCGCGGGTGGTCGACCACCCCGCGTGGCCCGAGCTCAAGGCCGCCGTGGAGGAGATCCGCCCCTGGCAGAGCGCGGACGGCTCCATCGACTTCGAGGCGGAGGGCGCCCACGCCCGCGCCACCGTCCTGGCCGCCCTGGAGCGCGTGATCAGCGCCGTCGAGACGCTGTCGCCGCTGCTCCCGCACGCCACGGCCTACCACGAGGCGCTCGTCGCCGACCTGCGCAAGTGGGCCGCCGACGACTTCCGCGTCCCGGACTTCCTCGACTCCCTGATGGCCTTCCAGCCGGCCGCCGAGCGCGCCGACGGGCTCCAGCACCTCGTGGTCTTCCCGATGTACACGCAGAACGGCAACCCGGACCGCAACCTGGAGGCCGTGGCGCTCAAGATGGTGTGGCCCGAGTGGCTCGCCGAGCTGGAGCGCACCCGCTACGACAACCCGCTGTTCCTCGGCATCACCTTCGAGGACTTCACCCCGGGCTACGACACCAACTCCGCCGTGCTCTTCCCGGAGACCATCGCCGTCCGCGAGGCCCCCGAGCGCTTCACCTGGGGCGGCATCTTCTGTGACCGCGAGGCCGCGCGCTACCGCAAGGTGACCGCCGCCGCCGTGGACATCCTCGGCATCGAGCTGCCCGAGGACATCGCGGCCATGGTCGAGGACCAGGAGCGCTGCGAGAAGGCCTTCGTCCTGTGGGACATGGTCCACGACCGCACCCACAGCCACGGCGACCTGCCGTTCGACCCCTTCATGATCAAGCAGCGCCAGCCGTTCTGGATGTACGGCCTGGAGGAGCTGCGCTGCGACCTCACCGCCTTCAAGGAGGCCGTGAAGCTGGAGTCCGAGGGCAACGAGCACGGCCGTGACGTGCAGTACGCCGTCCTGTTCGACCGGATGTTCCGCTTCCCGGTCTCCGGCGACCGCAACCGCAACTATGACGGCCTCGGCGGCCAGCTGCTCTTCGCCTACCTCCACAAGCACGACGTGGTGCGCTGGACGGACAACAAGCTCAAGATCGACTGGATGCGTGCCCCGCAGGTCACCAACCAGCTCTGCGCCGAGATCGAGGAGCTGTACCGGGCCGGCATCGACCGCCCGAAGCTCGTCCACTGGTTCAAGGCGTACGAGCTCGTCTCCACCTACCTGGCCCCGCACCCGGGATCCAAGTGGGCCAAGGGCCCCGACGCCCTCGACACGACGCAGCCGCCGCGCAAGCTCGTGGACGACGTGCTTCCGGACGAGTTTCCGCTCAGCATGTTCTACGAGGCCCTCGCCAAGAAGCTCAAGGGTGTGATCGCCTCGACCAAGGGCATCACCGCCCTGAACGCCGAGACGGCCGGCCAGGCCGCCGCATGAGCGACGCCCCGCAGGAGGCTGCAGAGATGAACGGCTCCGTGAACGGCAACGGCAAGCTCCACGGAGCGGTGGTCGCGGTGGCGGGAGCCGGCGGACCCGCCGGCCGCGCCACCCTGCTCCGCCTCGCCGAGGCGGGCGCCGTGGTCGTCGCCTCCGACGCGAACCCCGAACGCCTCGCGGAGGCCGTCGACGCGGCCCGGTACGCCCACGGCGGCGCCACCATCACCGGCGACACCGTGGACCTGCTCGACCTGGCCGCCACCCGGGCCTGGGCCGAGCAGATCGAGAAGGACTTCGGCCGGATCGACGGCGTCGTCCACCTCGTCGGCGGCTGGCGCGGCAGCAAGACCTTCACCGACGTGGACCTCGCCGACTGGGACTTCCTGGAGAAGCTCCTCATCCGCACCGTCCAGCACACCTCGCTCGCCTTCCACGACGGCCTGCTGCGCAGTGACCGCGGACGCTACGTGCTGATCAGCCAGTCCGGCGCGCACAAGCCGGTCGCCAACAACGCCGCCTACAACGCCGGCAAGGCGGCCGCCGAGGCCTGGACCCTCGCCATGGCGGACTCCTTCCGCAAGGCGGGGGGCGAGGACGGCCCGAGCGCCGCGGCTGCGATCCTGGTCATCAAGGCACTGGTGCACGACGCGATGCGCGCCGAGCGTCCCAATGCGAAGTTCGCGGGCTTCACCGACGTCAAGGAGCTGGCCGAGGCCATCGCCGGCGTGTGGGAGCGGCCCGCCTCCGATGTGAACGGACAGCGTCTGTGGCTCACTCCGCAACCGTGAGGACCGATGCCGTGAGGACCGATGCCGTGAAGACCGACGCCCGGCGCCACCACGATCCGGCGGTGCGCGGGTTCGCGAGCGACAACTACGCCGGGGTGCACCCGGAGGTCCTCGCGGCCCTCACCCTCGCCAACGGCGGCCACCAGGTCTCGTACGGCGAGGACGAGTACACCGAAAACCTGCAGAAGGTCTTCCGCAGTCACTTCGGGCCGTACGCGGAAACCTACCCGGTCTTCAACGGCACGGGCGCCAACGTCGTCGCCCTCCAGGCCATGACCGACCGGTGGGGCGCCGTGATCTGCGCCAAGAGCGCCCACATCAACGTGGACGAGGGCGGCGCGCCCGAGCGCATGGCCGGCCTCAAGCTGCTCGCCGTCCCCACGCCCGACGGCAAGCTCACCCCCGAGCTGATCGACCAGGAGGCCTGGGGCTTCGAGGACGAGCACCGGGCCATGCCCCAGGTCGTCTCGATCACCCAGAACACCGAGCTCGGCACGGTCTACACGCCGGACGAGATCAAGGCGATCTGCGACCACGCCCACGGCCTCGGCATGAAGGTGCACCTCGACGGCGCCCGCATAGCCAACGCCGCGGCCTCGCTGGACGTGCCGATGCGCACCTTCACGAACACGGTCGGCGTGGACGTGCTGTCGTACGGCGGCACCAAGAACGGCATGATGTTCGGCGAGGCCGTGGTCGTGCTGAACCCGGACGCCGTCCGCAAGATGAAGCACATCCGCAAGATGTCGATGCAGCTCGCGTCGAAGATGCGCTTCGTCTCCGTGCAGCTGGAGGCGCTCCTCGCGAAGGACCTGTGGCTGCGCAACGCCCGCCACGGCAACGCGATGGCGCAGCGGCTCGCGGCAGGCGTGCGCGAGACCGACGGCGTGGAGATCCTCTACCCGGTGCAGGCGAACGCGGTGTTCGCCCGGCTGCCGCACGAGGTCACCCGGCGGCTCCAGGAGCGCTACCGCTTCTACTTCTGGGACGAGGCCGCCGGCGACGTCCGCTGGATGTGCGGTTTCGACACCCAGGAAGAGGACGTGGACGGCTTCCTCCAGGCGCTGAAGGAAGAGCTGGCGCGCTGAATTCCACGCGCCGATAATTCGATAGAAATGCGCGAAAGCGCATAGGTATGCTCCTGGATCATGGAAATGATCCAGGAGCATTCCGACCTCTCCGCCTACCTGGCGGCGGACGAGGCAGTCGACCACGACCACCCCTTCGTCCTCGAAACCGCCGACGCCCTCTGGACGGCCACGGGCGAGGACCGGGCCTACGCCCAAGTGGCCTTCGAGTTCGTCCGCGACACCGTCGCGCACTCCGCGGACTCCGGCGACCAGCGCGTCACCTGGCGGGCCTCCGACACCCTGAGCACCCGCAACGGCATTTGCCTCGCCAAGTCCCACGCCCTCGCCGCCCTGCTGCGCGCCCGCGGCATCCCGGCCGCCCTGTGCTACCAGCGCCTCGCCGACGACGACACCGGGACGCGGCACCTGCTCCACGGGCTGATCGCCCTCCGGCTGCCCGGCACCGCCCGCTGGTCCCGGCTCGACCCGCGCGGGAACAAGCCCGGCGTCGACGCCCGCTTCGACCTGGAACACGAGCGGCTGGCCTTCCCCGTCCGCCCCGAGCTGGGCGAGGCCGACTACCCCGGGCTGTACGCCGCCCCGCACCCCGCCGCGCTCAAGGCGCTCCGGGAGTCCGCGGACCGGACGCGGCTGTGGGAGAACCTGCCGACGGCTCTGTAGCGGCCTCCGGTACGGGCCCCCGGGCCGCCACCAGTACGTGCAGGGCGGCGGCCGCGAGCTGGAGCGCCGCGATCCCGAGCAGCAGCGCCCACGCCGGCGCCGCGGCCGCCAGCCCCACGAGGGCGGCGCCGGCCGAGGCCGCCGTCAGCTTGAGCCCCGCGCCCAGGGTGAACACCTGCGCCCGCGCCCCGTCCGGCGCGTACCGCGACCGGATCCGCAGCGTGGCCGTCAGCAGCGGCCCGTCGCACACCCCGGCCGCCGCGAACAGCACCGCCGTCGCCGCCACCGACGGGGTGAACGCGGCCGCCGCCAGGGCCGCCCCCGTTCCGGCCATCGCCCAGCGCGCCAGCCGGCCCGGGGCCACCGAGGTGATCCGGCCCAGCGTCAGGGAGCCGCCCAGGGCGCCCACCGCGAACGCCGTCATCAGGACCCCGCCCGCGCCCGGGCTGCCGCGTTCCGTGGCCAGCAGCACCGCGCTGGTGGTCAGCGCCCCGATGCCGACGAAGGCCAGGGTCGTCGCCGAGGTGACGGCGCGCAGCTCCCGTACCCGCCACAGTGCGGCGAGGCCCGCGCCGAGCCCGGCCCGGGGTCCGTCCTGCGGCCGGGCCGCGCCCGGGTCCCCGTACGGGAGGGTCGCCGCCAGGACCACCGCCAGGGCGCCGGAGCACGTCAGCAGCGCCATCGCGGGCCCCGCCGAGGCCAGTGCCGTGACCGTCCCGACGGCGGCCGGAGCCGTCACCGCCGCCGCGTTGTAGGTGGACGCGTCCCAGCCGTACGCCCGGTCGCGGCCCGGCCCCTCCGGCACCAGCCCCGCCACCAGGCTGGACAGCCCGCCCGTCACCATCGGCCCGCAGGTGCCCCCGAGCACCGCCACGGCCAGCACCACCGGCCAGGGGGCCCGCCCCAGCAGCGCGGCCAGTACCCCGGTCGCGGCCGTGAAGCCGGCCAGCGCGCCCGCGTAGAACAGCCGCGGCCGCCGGGTCCGGGCCGCCGCCGCCCCCGCGAGGGGAGCCGCCAGTACGTGCGGAGCCAGCCAGGCGGTCAGGACGAACGCCCCGTGCGCCGCGCTGCCGGTGCGTTCCAGGGCCAGCAGCACCACCGCCATGCCCATGCCCTCGGAGGCGAAGCGCGCGGCCAGCGCCGCCCCCAGATACCGCCCGAACCCGCCCATGCCCGGCCCCCTCCGCGATGGGTAACGTGATATCCGCAAAAGACGTTACGTCATGTGGGTGTACGGCGAAAGGATCCGGCGATGGCGGACGCGCGGAGCGCGGGCGGTCCGGCGGGGGAGGGCTTCTCGGCGGCGCGGCGGCTGGTCGAGTGCGCCGAGGCGGTCCGCGCGGACCCCGAACTGGCGCGGGACGCCCTCGCCGCCCTGCTCGCCCGGCACGGGGAGCACCCCGCGGACCTCGCCCCCGGGGCGTTCGGCGAGGCGGACGCGGCCGAACTGCGGGCCGCGGCGCTGCGGATGGCCCGGGTGCTGGCCGAGACGGACGAGGACCGTGCGGCCGGCGCCCTGAACGCGCTGCTGGAGGAGTGCGGAACCCGGCCCCGGCTGACCCGGCACGACGGCCACCCCTGGCACCTCCACGTCGACCGGGGCGACGGGGCGCACTGGGGCGACTGGTTCCTGGCCTCGGGCGCCCTCGCCCTGGCCCAACTGCTCACCGAGCACGGGCGCATCGTGTGGGGTGCCTGCGCCGCCGCGGGCTGCGGGCGGCTCTTCCTCGGCGCCGGTCCGGGCAGTGCCCGCCGCTACTGCTCCACCACCTGCGCCACGCGCGCCCGGGTCGCGGCGCACCGGCGCCGCAAGCGCGAGGACGCCGGGGGCTGAGGACACGGCCGCACTCCGGCGCGGCCGTGCCGACGGCTCAGCCGGCTTCCTTGACCTGCGCCGCCGTCGGCGCGGTACCGCCCAGGTGGGCCGGGAGCCACCAGGAGTCCTCGGGGCCCGAGGGCTTGGCCGGGTAGGCGCGCTGCGCCGCCTCCAGCAACTCCTGGACGCGCTCGCGCAGCCGGCGCGTGATGGCCCCGGCGTACTCGTCGGACGGGGCCTCGATGGGCTCGCCGATCCGCATGGTCACCGGGATGTGGCTGCGCTTGAGGTTCTTCGGGCGGCCCTTGGTCCACAGCCGCTGCGTGCCCCACAGCGCCACCGGGATCAGCGGGACGCCCGCCTCCTGCGCCATGCGCGCCGCACCCGACTTGAAGCTCTTGAGCGTGAACGACTGGGAGATCGTGGCCTCGGGGAACACCCCGATGATCTCGCCCGACCGCAGGGAGTCCAGGGCGTGCTGGTACGCCGACTCACCCTGCGTGCGGTCCACCGGGATGTGCTTCATCGCGCGCATCAGCGGGCCGGAGACCTTGTGCCGGAACACCGACTCCTTCGCCATGAACCGCACCAGGCGCTTCTGCGGCCGGGCCGTCAGGCCGGCGAAGATGAAGTCGAGGTAGCCGATGTGGTTCGACACCAGGACCGCCCCGCCCTGGCGCGGGATGTTCTCGGTGCCCTTCATGTCGATCCGGATGTCCAGCGCACGGAACAGGGTGTGCGCGGCGCCGATCACTGGGGGGTATACGAGCTCAGCCATGGTGGGGAGACCCCGCTTTCTGCCTGGGGAGGTGCTCCCGGCCGGAAGTTACGGAAGCGTAGGTACGCGACCATGTGGGGATCGTGCCCCAAACACGGCCCGCTGGCCAGCCCAGACGCCCGTGCCCGAAGAGATTCTCGTCACGCGGGGAATGCCGCGCGGCGGCGGTGCGCTCGGACAGGGGGCTCTCCCGGCTCCCGCCGGGCGGGTGCGAACATACGGACAGGGTAGACAGGAGCACACGTGCGCGGGCACGAAGGGGACGGGTACGACGCCGGCCGGGAGGCGGGCGCGCCGCTGGGCGCCGCCGAACTGGGCGCGGAACCGGGGGAGCGGGCCAGCCTGGTCCAGTTCTCCAGCGCCTTCTGCCAGCCCTGCCGGGCGACCCGGCGGATCCTGGCCGAGGTGGCCGCCATGGTGGAGGGCGTCGCGCACATCGAGGTCGACGCCGAACGGAACCTGGGGCTGGTGCGCGCCCTCCGCATCGAGAAGACCCCGACCGTCCTCGTCCTGGACGCGGCGGGCCGGATCGTGCGCAGGGCCGAGGGGATGCCCCGCAAGGCGGACGTGATCGCCGCGCTGGGAGCGGCGGTATGACGGGGGCGGTGCGCCGGTGCGCGCGCCCGTACGCAGCGTGACGCGCCTGACATCTGGCCGATGCGGCTTGACTGTGTACGCGTGAGATCGTCAGGCTGACGACATGCGGTATGAACTCCTGCTTTACGGGCGGGTCCATGTGGACCTCGTCCGCTACGCGAGCGCGCGCTGTTGGGATCACTGAACGCCCCCGACCCCCGATCCCCGACTGCGCCCGCGACTCCCGCGGCAGAAGGAAGCCCTCCCATGACCGCCCCGACGGCCCCGATGGCCTCGCCCGCGCCCTTCGGCGCCGACCGCTCCGGCCTCCCCGGCTCGCCCGAACTGCTCCGTTCCGTCTTCCGCCGTCACGCCGCGGGCGTCGCGGTGATCACCGCGGAGAACGGCGGCAGGCCGACCGGATTCACCGCCACCTCGCTCAACTCGGTGTCCGCCGAGCCGCCCCTGCTCTCGTTCACGATCGGCACCGGATCCTCCAGCTGGCCCGCGATACGGGACTCCGAGCACCTGGGCGTCCACATACTCGGCGAGCACCAGCAGGACCTGGCGGGCCTCTTCGCGACCAGCGGCGCCGACCGTTTCGGTCTCGGCACCCGCTGGGCCGAGGGTCCGCAGGGCGTCCCGCTCCTCGACGGGGTGCTCGCCTGGCTGGTGTGCCGGGTGGTGGCGAGGGTGCCCGCGGGCGCCCACCGTGTGATCATCGCGGAGGCGGTGGCCGGGGACCCGGCCGGGGAAGGCCGTCCGCTGCTGTACCACCAGGGGCGCTTCAACGCGTTGCGGGACTGAATCGTCCCTGCTGGGGCGGGTTCGGGCGGCGTTGTCAAGGTCACAGTTCGGCGGCCTTGCACCCGGCGGGCACCCACGGTGTACTGACGAGTAACATTCCCATCGGAGCGCGGGCCGCCCCGACCGGGATCCGCCCGACATGGCGCCTATGCTGCCTGCACAAGGCGGTACCAAAAAAGACGATGCGGTAGGAGAGCCGGCGTGAGCCTGAGGATCGTTGTCTGTGTGAAGTACGTGCCCGACGCCACCGGCGACCGGCAGTTCACCGAGGACCTGACCGTCAACCGTGACGACGTCGACGGCCTGCTGTCGGAGCTCGACGAGTACGCCGTCGAGCAGGCGCTGCAGATCGCCGACGAGGCGGACGACGCGGAGATCACCGTCCTGACCGTGGGTCCCGAGGACGCCAAGGACGCGCTGCGCAAGGCGCTGTCGATGGGCGCCGACAAGGCGATCCACGTCGAGGACGACGACCTGCATGGCTCGGACGTCATGGGCACCTCGCTGGTGCTCGCCAAGGCCGTCGAGAAGGCCGGCTACGACCTGATCATCACCGGCATGGCCTCCACCGACGGCGTCATGGGCGTGCTGCCGGCCATCCTGGCCGAGCGCCTGGGCGTCCCGCAGGTCACCCTGCTCTCCGAGGTCAAGGTCGAGGACGGCGTCGTGACCGGCCGCCGCGACGGCGACTCCGCGAGCGAGCAGCTGGAGGCCTCCCTCCCCGCGCTCGTCTCGGTGACGGACCAGTCGGGCGAGGCCCGCTACCCGTCCTTCAAGGGCATCATGGCCGCCAAGAAGAAGCCGGTGGAGTCCTGGGACCTGTCGGACCTGGACCTGGAAGCCGAAGAGGTCGGCCTCGAGGGCGCCTGGACCGCGGTCGACTCCGCGGCGCAGCGTCCGGCCCGCACCGCCGGCACGATCGTCAAGGACGAGGGCGAGGGCGGCAAGCAGCTGGCCGAGTTCCTGGCCGGCCAGAAGTTCATCTAAGAGCTTCGGCCATCCCCCTCTTAGCCCCCAGATACTTCGCAATCGCAGGAGAGCAGTCCCATGGCTGAAGTTCTCGTCTTCGTCGACCACGCGGACGGTGCCGTCCGCAAGCCCACCCTCGAGCTGCTGACGCTGGCCCGCCGCATCGGCGAGCCCGTCGCCGTCGCCCTGGGTGCCGGCGCCGCCGACACCGCCGCGGTGCTCGCCGAGCACGGCGCCGTCAAGGTCCTCACGGCCGACGCCCCCGAGTTCGCCGACTACCTCGTCGTACCGAAGGTGGACGCGCTCCAGGCCGCGTACGAGGCCGTCTCCCCGGCCGCCGTGCTCGTCCCGTCCTCCGCCGAGGGCAAGGAGATCGCCGCCCGCCTCGCCGTGCGCATCGGTTCCGGCATCATCACCGACGCCGTCGACCTGGAGGCCGGTGACGAGGGTCCGGTCGCGACGCAGGCCGCCTTCGCCGCGTCGTTCACCACCAAGTCCCGTGTCTCCAAGGGCACCCCGGTCATCACCGTGAAGCCGAACTCGGCCCCGGTCGAGGCCGCTCCGGCCGCCGGCACCGTCGAGGCGCTCGCCGTCACCTTCGGCGCCCTGGCCACCGGCACCAAGGTCACCTCGCGCACCCCGCGCGAGTCGACCGGCCGCCCCGAGCTGACCGAGGCCGCGATCGTCGTCTCCGGTGGCCGCGGCGTCAACGGTGCCGAGAACTTCGGCATCATCGAGGCCCTCGCGGACTCCCTCGGTGCCGCGGTCGGCGCCTCGCGCGCCGCGGTCGACGCCGGCTGGTACCCGCACGCGAACCAGGTCGGCCAGACCGGCAAGTCGGTCTCCCCGCAGCTGTACATCGCCTCCGGCATCTCGGGCGCGATCCAGCACCGGGCCGGCATGCAGACCTCGAAGACCATCGTGGCCATCAACAAGGACGCCGAGGCCCCGATCTTCGACCTCGTCGACTACGGCGTGGTCGGCGACCTCTTCGCGGTCGTCCCCCAGCTGACCGAGCAGATCCAGGCCCGCAAGGGCTGACCTGCGAGGAAGTCTTCTCCGGGGCCGTGTGGTGTTTGTCACCGCACGGCCCCGAGTCGTTTCCCCCTCCGGGCCGGGGGACCATTGACGGAGCGGAACCCCGTGACTAAATTCTGCTATGCGGATCTAAGCTTCCGTGAAGCGGAAAAGAGGAGAGTGCACGATGGGTCAGCAGGAGAAGGTGGCGACGAGCCTCGCAGGCGCGGTCAGCGAGGGCATCAGCGCCTCCCTCGCGCCGGTGGACGCGGAACTCGCGCGCCACTACCCGGGCGACCCCGGCACCCGTCAGCCCATCCACACGGTCTACGTGCCCGGTGACGTCTTCGCCGCCGACACCATCCGCTCCTGGGGCGACCAGGCCCTCGCGGCCCTCGACGAGCACGCCCCGGACGCCGCCACCTTCGCCAAGGTGCTGGGCATCTCCGACGAGCTGGCCGTACCCGTCTACGAGCGGGTCCGAGCCAAGCTGGCGAGCGAGCCCGTCGAGGACCTCCGCGTCGACTTCGAGGACGGCTTCGGCGTCCGCTCCGACGAGGAGGAGGACCAGGCCGCGGCCCGCGCCGCCCGCCTCGTCTCGGAGGCGTTCGCCAACGGCACGAACGCCCCGTACATGGGCATCCGCATGAAGTGCATGGAGTCCAACGTCCGCGACCGCGGCATCCGCACCACCGACATCTTCCTCTCCGGCCTGCTCGCGAACGGCGGCCTCCCCGAGGGCCTCGTCCTGACCCTGCCCAAGGTCACCTACGCCGAGCAGGTCAGCGCCTTCGTCAAGCTGCTGGAGGCCTTCGAGAGCGCCCGCGGCCTGCGCCAGGGCCGGATCGGCTTCGAGATCCAGATCGAGACCAGCCAGTCCATCGTCGCCTCGGACGGCACCGCCACCGTCGCCCGCATGATCGAGGCCTCGAAGGGCCGCGCCACCGGCCTGCACTACGGCACCTTCGACTACAGCGCCTGCGTCGGCGTCTCCGCCGCCTATCAGTCCAGCGACCACCCGGCCGCCGACCACGCCAAGGCGATCATGCAGGTCGCGGCCGCCGGCACCGGCGTACGCGTCTCCGACGGCTCGACGAACGTCCTGCCCATCGGCACCACCGAGCACGTCCACGAGGCCTGGAAGCTCCACTACGGCCTCACCCGCCGAGCCCTGGCCCGCGCCTACTACCAGGGCTGGGACATGCACCCGGCGCACCTGCCGACCCGGTACGCGGCCGTCTTCACCTTCTACCGCGAGGGCCTGGAGACCGCCGCCGCCCGCCTGAAGGCGTACGTCGCCAAGATCGAGGGCGACGTCATGGACGAGCCCGCCACCGCCAAGGCCCTGGCCGGCTACCTCGTCCGCGGCCTCGACTGCGGCGCCGTCGGCGCCGACGAGGTCACGGCCCTCACCGGCCTGACCCGCGCCGAACTCGACGCCTTCGCCATCCCCCGCCGCTCGGCGACACTGACGGCCTCCGCCTGATCCGCGGCTCCGCGTACGGCCCGGCCGGGGACCCCCGGCCGGGCCGTACGCCGTTTCCGGAACCGGAGCCCTGAGCCGGGGCCTCAGCCGGCCGGGGGGAGTTCGCCCGAGCCGCGGGGGATCAGGTGGGTCGGCAGTTCGATGCGGGTCGGGGGGAGGCCGGCGCCCGCCAGGCGCTGGAAGAGGCGGTCCGTGGCCACCCGGCCCAGGGTCGCCGCGTCCTGCGCCACCACCGTGACGCCGGGGTTCAGCAGGTCGGCCAGCTCGAAGTCGTCGAAGCCGACCAGCGCCACCGGGCGGTGCCGCGCCGCGAGGACCCGTACGACCGTGACGGTCACCCGGTTGTTGCCCGCGAAGACGGCCGTGACCGCGTCCGGGCCGCGGAGCATCGCCCGCGCCGCGTCCGCCACCCGCTCCGGGGAGGTCGAGCCGAGCGAGACCCAGGAGCCGGACACCGGCAGGCCCGCCCGCTCCATGGCCTCGCGGTAACCGCGCAGGCGCTCCGTCGCCGTGTGGATGCGCGGGTGGTCGCCGATGAACCCGATCCGCCGGTGCCCGCCCGCGATCAGGTGCGCCACCCCGTCGCGCGCGCCGCCGAAACTGTCCGACAGTACGACGTCGGCGTCGATCCGGCCCGCGGGCCGGTCCACGAACACCGTCGCCACGCCCGCCCGGATCTCCGGCTCCAGGTACCGGTGGTCGTCCCCGGCCGGGATCACGATCAGGCCGTCCACCCGGCGGGCACACAGCGCGAGCGCCAACTCCCGCTCGCGGTCCGGGTCCTCGGCGCTGGAACCGTTGATGAGGAGCGCGCCGTGCGTCCGGGCCACCTCCTCCACGGCCCGGTTGAGCGGACCGTAGAAGGGGTCCGCGAGGTCCTCCAGGACCAGACCGACCGTCGCCGTACGGCCCTTGCGGAGCACGCGCGCGCTGTCGTTGCGGCGGAAACCCAGCGCGTCGATGGCCTCCTGGACCCGCCTCTCGGTGTCGGGGGTCACCCCCGGCTCGCCGTTGACGACCCGTGAGACCGTCTTCAGGCCCACACCCGCCCGTGACGCCACGTCCTTCATGGTCGGCCGGTTGCCGTAGCGGGGCTCGGACGGGTGGCGGGTGTGCGGCACGGTGGGGAAACCTCCGGAGGCGGGGCGGCTCGGACAGGGCTCTGACCTTGAGGATAAGCACTCCGCCGAGGAGCGGGTTTCCGTGGCAGGGTGGGGCGGGCAAGCCACTGGGGGCTGCGGAGGCGAGCCATTGGGAGAGGGGTAGACGTGATTGTCTGGATCAACGGCGCGTTCGGTGCCGGGAAGACCAGCACGGCCCGCGAACTGGCCGGACTGCTGCCGGACAGCACCCTGTTCGACCCGGAGCTCATCGGTGACGCACTGCGCCGGCTCCTGCCGCCCGAACGCCTCGCGGAGGTGAGCGACTACCAGGACCTGCCGAGCTGGCGGCGCCTGGTCGTCGACACCGCGGCCGCGATGCTGGCGGAGCTCGGCGGGGTGCTGGTGGTGCCGATGACCCTGCTGCGCCAGGAGTACCGCGACGAGATCTTCGGAGCCCTCGCGGCCCGCCGGATCCCCGTACGGCACGTGCTGCTCGCCCCGGCGGAAACGATCCTGCGCGAGCGCGTCGCGGCCCGCCGGGAGCCGGGCGGCCCCGGCGTCGAGGACGCACGGGACCGGCAGCGGGCGCACGACCAGGTCCCCGCCTACCGGGAGGCACTGGGCTGGCTGACCGCCGACGCCCACGTCATCGACAACGGGCGGCTGACCGCACGGGAGACGGCCGGGCGGATCGCCGAGGCCGTACGGACGGACGCGGCCGGGATCTGCGACATCGTGCAGACCCCGGAGCCGACGCGCGAGACCGTGGCGGCGGGCGTCCTGCTCTTCGACGACCAGGACCGGGTCCTCCTCGTCGACCCGACGTACAAGGCGGGCTGGGAGTTCCCGGGCGGCGTCGTCGAGCCCGGAGAGGCACCCGGCTGCGCGGGCGTACGGGAGGTCGCGGAGGAACTGGGCCTGGAACTGGACCACGCCCCGCCGCTGCTCGTCGTCGACTGGGAACCGCCGCTGCGTCCCGCGTACGGGGGACTGCGGCTCCTCTTCGACGGCGGGCCGCTGACCCCGCCGCAGATCGGCGCGCTGCGCCTGCCCGGCCCCGAACTGCGGGCCTGGCGCTTCGTCACCGAACCGGAGGCCGCCGGGCTGCTGCCGCCGCAGCGCTACGAACGCCTGCGCTGGGCCCTGCGGGCCCGTGAACGCGCCCGCCCCCTGTACCTGGAGGCGGGCCGCCCGACGCCGTGAGCCCTGCGACGCGGTGAGCCCGCGACGCGGTGGGTGCCGGCCCGCGGCGTGACCGGGGGAGTGGACCCGCCACCCGCCCCGTCACCGGAGGGCGGCACCCCGCCGTCCTCCGGTTCCCGGCCGACCGGGGCCGGCGGGGCCTCGTGGACGGTCAGCCGTGTGCGCAGAGCGGCGGTTCCCGGTACGGCAGCACCGGGTCCGGGACGGGCCGATCGCCGTGGACGACCGGGGCGTCCGGCCGGTGCGCCGGCACCAGCGCGCCCCAGCGGGCGGCGAGTTCGCAGGCGGCGCCGACGCGGTCGCGCATGCGGAGCCGGTCCGGGAGCACTCCGACGGGATCCGTGCCCCGGACCCGGGCACGCGGACCGGGCACCCGGCCGCGCACCCGGCACGTGCCTCCGCCCGGGGCGGAGTACGCCGGGGCGCACTCCGCCCCGGGCGGACGGGTGTTGCCGCTCGCGCCGCGTCAGCCGCGCTTGGACTCGGCGTAGTTCACCAGGAAGAGTGCCTCCGCCACCGACAGGCGCTCCAGCTCCTCCGGCGAGACGCTCTCGTTCACCGCGTGGATCTGGGCCTCCGGCTCGCTCAGGCCGATCAGGAGCATCTCCGCCGCCGGGTACAGGGACGTCAGCGTGTTGCACAGCGGAATGGACCCGCCCATGCCGCTGACCTGCATCTCCTGGCCCGGGTACGCCACCCGCATGGCCGCCGCCATCGACGCGTAGGCCGGGCTGCTCGTGTCGGCCTGGAAGGGCTGGCCCTGGCCCACGACCTCGATGCCGAGGCGGGCGCCCCACGGAGTGTGCGCCACCAGGTGCGCCTCCAGCAGCTTGATGGCCCGGGTCGTGTCCACGCCCGGCGGCACGCGCAGGCTGATCAGCGCGCCCGCGCTCGCGTGCACCGAGGGGGTCGCGCCGATCACCGGCGGGCAGTCGATGCCGAGCACGGTGACGGCCGGCCGGGCCCACAGACGGTCCGCGATCGTGCCCTCACCGATCAGCCCGACCCCGTCCAGCACCTTCGCGTCGGCGCGGAACTCGTCCTCCGGGTACTGCAGGCCCTCCCACACCGCGTCGGAGTCGAGGCCGTCCACGGTCGTCGAGCCGTCCGCCGCGCGCAGCGAGGCCAGGGTGTGGATCAGCGCGGCCAGGGCGTCGGGGGCGACCCCGCCGAACATGCCGGAGTGCAGGTTCCCGCCCAGGGTGTCGATCTTCACCTTGAGGAGGGTCATCCCGCGCAGCGTGGCGGTCACCGTCGGCAGGCCCGTACGGAAGTTGCCCGCGTCGCCGATCACGATCGTGTCTGCGGCCAGCAGCTCCGGGTTCGCCTCGGCGTACTGCTGGAGGCCGCCGGTGCCCTGCTCCTCGGAGCCCTCGACGATGACCTTGACGGAGACCGGCACGCCGCCGTTCGCCTTCAGGGCGCGCAGCGCCAGCAGGTGCATGATGAACCCGCCCTTGCAGTCGGCGGCGCCGCGCCCGTACCAGCGGCCGTTCCGCTCGGTGAGCTGGAAGGCGGGGGAGATCCAGGCGGCGTCGTCCAGCGGCGGCTGCACGTCGTAGTGCGCGTAGAGCAGGACGGTCGGGGCGCCCTCGGGGCCGGGCAGGAAGCCGTACACCGACTGGGTGCCGTCGGGGGTGTCGAGGAGCGCCACGTCCTGGAAGCCCTCGACGCGCAGGGCGTCGGCCACCCAGTTCGCGGCGGCCTCGCTCTCGCTCTTCGGGAACTGGGCCCAGTCCGCCACCGACTGGAACGCCACCAGCTCGGTCAGCTCCGCCTTGGCGCGGGGCATCAGCGAGGCGATGGTCTCGGCGATCGGATTCTGGGTCATGGGCACGCTCCTCGTGGGTGCGACGTTGTGAAAGGTGCCGGGTTACGGCGAAAGCAAGGCGAAATACAGTTCCGATCCTCGCACAGAGGGGCGGGCGGACTCTCGCCGTAGGATTTCCACGGCATCCGAGCAATCGCGTGATCAGGAGCAGCAGCACATCGTGAGCAGCGACGACGACGTACACGGCGCAAGCGCAGGGCAGGCCGCTCAGGGGGCGGACGAAGGGACGGCGCGGGAGCCGGCCGACGGGCCGCTCGACGGGCCGCTCGACGAGCCGGCCGGTGGGCCGGACCACGAGCCGGCCGACGGGGCGGCGAGGGCCGCGGACGACGGCACGGGCGAGGTGTGGGACGTGGTCGTGGTCGGCGCCGGTCCGGCCGGGGCCTCGGCGGCCCACGCCGCGGCGACCGCGGGCCGGCGCGTCCTGCTGCTGGAGAAGGCCGAACTCCCCCGGTACAAGACCTGCGGCGGCGGCATCATCGGCCCCTCGCGCGACGCCCTGCCCCCGGGCTTCGTGCTGCCGTTCAAGGACCGCATCCACGCGGTCACCTTCTCGATGAACGGGAAGCTGACGCGGACCCGCCGCTCGAAGGGCATGCTCTTCGGGCTCATCAACCGGCCCGAGTTCGACGCGGCCCTGGTCGCGGAGGCCGAGAAGGCCGGCGCGACCGTCCGCACGGGGACGGCGGTGACCCGGGTCGAGCAGCACGGCGCGGCGGTTCCCGACCGGCGCACCGTCGCCGTGGTCCTCGCGGACGGGGAGACCGTGCTGGCCCGGGCCGTGGTCGGCGCCGACGGCAGCGCCAGCCGCATCGGGGCGCACGTCGGGGTGGAGATGGACCAGGTCGACCTCGGCCTGGAGGCGGAGATCCCGGTGCCGGAGACGGTGGCCGAGGACTGGAAGGGCCGGGTCCTCATCGACTGGGGTCCGCTGCCCGGCAGTTACGGCTGGGTCTTCCCCAAGGGCGACACCCTCACCGTCGGTGTGATCTCGGCGAAGGGCGAGGGCGCCGCCACCAAGCGGTACCTGGACGACTTCATCGCCCGGCTGGGGCTGGCGGGCTTCGAGCCGGCGATCTCCTCCGGGCACCTGACGCGCTGCCGCAAGCCCGACTCGCCGCTGTCGCGCGGCCGGGTACTGGTGGCGGGCGACGCCGCCGGGCTGCTGGAGCCGTGGACCCGGGAGGGCATCTCCTTCGCCCTGCGCTCCGGCCGGCTCGCGGGGGAGTGGGCCGTCAAGATCTCCGAGGCGCAGGACGCGGTGGACGCGCGGCGCCAGGCGCTGAACTACGCCTTCGCGGTCAAGGCCGGGCTGGGCGTGGAAATGGGCGTCGGCAAGCGCATGCTGACCGTGTTCGAGGCGCGGCCGGGCGTCCTGCACGCGGCGATCACCGGCCTGCGGCCCGCGTGGCTCGCCTTCGCCCGCATCACCCGCGGCTCGACGACGCTGGCCGAACTGGTGCGTACGTACCCGCTCGCGGGCAAGGCCCTGCACCTGCTGGACGCCCGCCAGGCGCGCAACGGCCGCGGCTGACCCTCCGGCCCGCCCCGCCCTGCCCCGTCCTTCCCGCAGGCGGGGCGGGGCCCGTGCCGCCCACCGGTGGGCGGCCCTTTTCGGGGTTGATCTATATTGGTCCGGGCTGCCCACCTCGTCACGCCGAAATACGTGGGCATCTGGCATCGCTCCGAGGGGGAGGGGTGTATTGCGACACGGGGGTAGGCGTGGCAGCCCTACGAAAGGCTTTGTCTCAGACCAGTCGGTTCCGAGCGCGTCCGCTGCCGCCGGTCGGCGGTCCTCGATTCCGGAATTCCTTGACCGAGGTATTTCCGCGCGAATCGATCGGAGCCTCTCCCTGCCGTGTCTTCGTCGCACCACATGCGTGGGGACGTACGGCTGAGCGCCAGGTCGCGGCGTGACGGGTGACAGGGGCGGGACAACTGAAGGAATGGCTTGAACATGCAGAACGGCACGCTCGGGGCCCGTGGTGTCACCACCGCGACCAGACCCACGGACCGGGGGCCCGGGTCCGTCGGCCTGTCCGTGGTCATTCCGGCCTACCGGGAGGAGGACCGGCTCGCCCCGACCCTGGAAGTCGTCCGGAAGTACCTCGACGCGCACGTGGGCGGCGGCTCCGGTGACTGGGAGGTGCTCGTCGTCGACGACGGCTCGCCCGACAGGACCGCCGCGATCGCCCTGGAGGCGGGCGAGGACGAGCCCAGGATCCGGCTCGTGCAGTCCGAGCAGAACCGCGGCAAGGGAAGCGCCCTGCGCCTCGGCGTCGCCGCTTCCCTGGGCCGACGCGTACTGATCATGGACGCCGACCTGGCCACTCCCATCGAGGAACTCGCCAAGCTGGAGCGGGCGCTGGCCGACGACCGGGGCGCCGGCGCCGCCATCGGCTCCCGCGCACACCGCGACTCGGCGATCGAGCGGCAGCAGAGCGTGCTACGCGAGGTCCTGGGGTGGGTGGGCAACCGCGTCATACGCATGGTGGCCGTCCGCGGGATCCGGGACACGCAGTGCGGGTTCAAGCTGTTCGACGGCGATCAGGCGCGCGCCGCGTTCGGTGCCGCCCGGCTCGACGGCTGGGCCATCGACGTGGAGATCCTCCAGTACTACCGGCGCAAGGGGTGGCCCGTGGCCGAGGTTCCCGTGCGCTGGGCGCACCAGGACGGCTCGAAGGTCCAGCTCCTGGACTACTTCCGCACGCTCGGCGAGCTGATGCGCCTCAACGCCGGCGGCATAGCCGTCGCCGCCCTGTACGTACTGGCCTCGCTCTACCTGTACAAGGGGCTGTGGGGCGACCTGGACGGCGCGATCCTGGCGCACTCGCTCCAGGACCAGAACCAGTGGGAGTGGTTCTTCGGCATCACCGCCGACAACATCTCCCACCTGCGCAACCCGCTGTTCACCGATTTCCAGAACATGCCCGACGGCGTGAACCTGATGGGCAACACGGTCATGCTCGGGCTGTCCGTGCCGCTGACCCCCGTCACGCTCCTGTTCGGGCCGACGTTCACCCTCGCGCTGGTGTTCACCCTCGGGATCGCGGTGACGGCCTGGGCCTGGTACCGGCTGATCCACCGCCGGCTGACGGACAGCCGCTGGGCGGCCGCCGCGGGCGGCGCCCTGGCCGCGTTCGCGCCGCCGATGATCTCGCACGCCAACGCGCACCCGAACTTCGTCGTGCTCTTCATGATCCCGGTCATCATCGACCGGGCGCTGCGCCTGTGCGAGGGCAGGAACGTCGTCCGCGACGGTCTGCTGCTGGGCCTGTTCTCCGCCTACCAGGTCTTCCTCGGTGAGGAACCCTTCCTGCTGGCAGCCATGGGCATGATGGTCTTCGCCGTCGCCCACGGGCTCTACGACCGCGAGACCGCCCGCAAGGCGGTCAAGCCGCTCGCCAAGGGCCTGGGCATCGCCATGGCCGTGTCCGTCCCCCTGGTGGCCTTCCCCCTCTACTGGCAGTTCTTCGGCCCGCAGAGCTACCACTCGGTGCTGCACGGTGAGAACGGCGCCGGCAATCCGCTGCGCGCGCTGACCGAGTACTCGGCCCGCTCGCTGTTCGGCAACGCGGAAACCGCCGGCAGGCTGTCGCTGAACACCACCGAGCAGAACGCCTTTTACGGCTGGCCGCTGCTGACCCTGGCCGCCGGCATCACGCTGTGGATGTGGCGGCGCCCCCTCGTCCGCGCCCTGGGCATCACCGCCCTCGTCATGGCCGTGCTCTCCCTCGGCCCCCATGTGGAGATCGACAAGTTCGGCTTCACGATCCCCGGCCCGTGGATCCTCCTGCGCCACCTGCCGCTGCTGGAGTCGGTCATCGAGAGCCGGGTCGCGATGGTCTGCGCGCCCGTCTTCGGCATGCTGCTCGCGCTGGCACTGGACCGGGCCGCGGGCTTCCGGGCCCGCGAGCACCGCGTCGTGGGCTACATGGCGGCCGCGGCCGCGCTCATCCCCGTCCTGCCGCTGCCCCTGGTCACCGAGGCCCGCGAACCCGTACCCGCCTTCATCACCCAGGGCCTCTACAAGGACCACCTGAAGGACGGCCGTTCCCTCGTCCCGGTGCCGCTGCCCGACCCCCGTTACGCCGCGGCCCTCCGCTGGCAGAGCAACACCGGATTCGGCTTCAAGCTCGCCGGCGGCTACTTCAACGGCCCGGACGGTCCCGACCGGGTGGGGATTTACGGCGCCAAGCCGCGCATGCTGTCCACCCTGCTCCGCGACATGCGCTGGGGCGCCGTCCCCCCGCCGGCCGTCACCCCCGAGATGCGCGACGAGGCCCGCCAGGACCTCGCCGCTTGGAAGGCCGGGCTGGTGGTCCTCCCCGAGAAGGCCGAGCGCACCGCCGAACTGAGCGGCACCATCACCGCCCTCCTCGGCAAGGAGCCCAAGAGGGTCGCCGACTGCCTCATCTGGCAGGTCGGCCCCGAGTAACCCGCCCGCAGCCGCGAGCAGCCCGCCCGGCCGCGGGGGACGACCTCCCGCGGCGGCGCTCCCAGGGGGCGTCCGCGAAGCCCGCCACGCCCTCCGGGCGTACGGCGCTACTTCGCGGGCGCCCCCTGGTCCGTGACCGTGATGCGGAAGACGGGGTGGTCGGCCGCGGCGGCCCGCAGTTCCGCGTCCGAGGACTTGGCGGTGACGCCCTGGAAGAAGCGGTTGACCTCCCAGCCCCACTTCGCCAGGTACGTGCGCAGCACGGCCGCCTTCGCCGCGGGGTCGGTGAGCTCCGTGGCCGTGAAGGCGCGCACCGTGCGGCCGACGCGGAGTTGACCGCCGCCCGCGACGCGCATGTTGCGGACCCACTGGGAGTGGCCCCGGGCGGAGACCAGGTACTGCGCGCCTTCGTGGCGGTGGGGGTTGACCGGGATCCGCTGCATCGCGCCGGACGTGCGGCCGCGGACCGACAGTTCGGCCGTTCCGGCGAGGCTGATGCCGAGGCGGGCGAGCTTCCCGAAGAGCGCGTTGAAGCGGACACCGAACGGGCCGGCCTGGACGTAGTACGGGGTGGGCGCGTTCACGGCGGGCCTCCGGGACCTGTGAGAGAGCGGTGCTCTCGCTTGAGACCAGTGTGCGCGGATCGATGCGCCGAAGCAAGAGCAGTGCTCTCCGAAAAGAGCGATGCTCCGATTTTCGTGCACTGCTCCACCCGCATGGCACACTGATCCGCATGAGCACCGTGAGAGGGGCCAGGGAGCGGGCCCGCGTCGAGGTCACCGCCGCCATCAAGGACGAGGCGCGCCGCAGGCTCGCGGCCGAAGGAGCCGCCAAACTGTCGCTGCGCGCCGTCGCCCGCAAGCTCGGCATGGTCTCCTCCGCCCTCTACCGCTACTTCCCCAGCCGCGACGAGCTGCTCACCGCGCTGATCATCGACGCCTACGACAGCCTGGGCGCCGCCGCCGAGGAGGCCGAACGGGCCGCCCTCGCCGCCGGTGCCGGCCCCCGCGCCCGCTGGATCGCCGTCTGCGAGGCCGTGCGCGGCTGGGCGCTCGCGCACCCGCACGAGTACGCCCTCGTCTACGGTTCCCCGGTCCCCGGCTACAGCGCCCCCCTCGACACCGTGGGCCCCGCCTCCCGCGTCGCCAACACCCTCATCGGCATCCTCCGCTCCGCCTACGAGGGCCGCGGCCTGGCCCTGCCCCCGCTGCCCGCCGCCCTGCGCCCCGAAGCCGGCCGGATGGCGGCGGACTTCGCCGAAGGGCTGCCGCCCGAGGTGACGGCCGCCCTCGTCGCCGCCTGGGCGCAGCTCGTCGGGCTGGTCTCCTGCGAGCTGTTCGGCCAGTTCGAGCGGGTCGTCGAGGAGCGGGCCGCCTTCTTCGCCCACGCCGCCGGGCAGCTCGCACACGGAGTCGGCCTGCCGGCCGCGTGAACCCCGAGGCCCCGGATCTGCGGCGCGGGTCCCCGGTCCGGCTCCCGGTCCGGCTCCGGTCCGGCCCCCTGGCGCGGACCGGGCGGACCCTGGCTTGGCTGGAATCTGACGGTGGTTCACATGATGAGGTGACAGATCGCTTTTCTGTTCCTCACACCAAAGTGGGTGGTTCGCCTTTCACCGAGTTGCCGCGCGCCTAGTGTTCGTCGGGTCGCGCCCCCGCAGCCGGAGGAACATCCATGCCCCCCGCCCGCTCCGTGACGGCCTTGTACGCCGTCCTGCTGGCCGTGTTGCTCGCCGCCGCGGCGGCCGTGGTGAAGGCCGCGGCCGACGGGACGCACGCGGCCGCCCGGCGCCCGGCGGGAACCGCGCCGCCCGACGGGCGGGCCCCCTCCTCGCCGCCGCCGAGCGCGATACCGGCCCCCACGATCACCCCCACCCCCCGGATGCCCGGCGTCCGCGGCCTGGACATCGCCGTCCCCGCCTACGTCTGGGCCGACGCCCCGATGCTCGCCGACCTCACCGCCACCGGCCCGGCCGCCTCCGTCGTCGTCCTCAATCCCGGCAACGGAGACTCCCCCTTCGACGCGGCCTGGCGGGCCCGGGCGGACGCCCTGCGCGCCGGCACCACCGCCACGGGCGAACGCACCAAGGTCCTCGGCTACGTCCACACCGACCACGGCAACCGCGACATCGCCGCCGTCAAGGCCTCCGTCGACAACTACCTCAGACCCGCCGACGGCGGCGACGGCCGCCTCCACGTCGACGGCATCTTCTTCGACGTCGTCAGCCGGGACTGCGGCCCGGACAACGCCACCCGCGACCACTACGCCGAGCTGCGCCGCTACGTCCAGGAGGTGATGCACACCGTCGACCCGGACGTCCCCGACCTGGTCGTCAACAACCCGGGCACGGCCATCGCCGACTGCTACCTGGAGCCCGGCCACCGCACCGCCGACACCTTCGTGACCTACGAGGACACGTACGCGGAGTACCTCTCGGGCGGCTGGCTCGGCGGCAACGTGTTCAACGCGCGCACCGGCTACCGGGCGGGCTCCGAATTCGACCCGAGCGGCACCGCGTTCTGGCACCTCGTGCACGACGTCCCGGACGAGGCGACGATGCGGGACACCCTGCGCACGGCCTTCGAGCGGGGCGCCGGCTACGCCTACGCGACGAACACGGTCATGCCCAACCCCTGGAACACCGGCCCCACCTGGCGCTACCGCAGCCAGACCGAACACGCCGCCACCCTCGGCTGACGGGCGCCCGGCCCGGGCGCCCCCGGTCCCGCGCCGCCTTACCCGTACGGCCCCCGCGGTCCAGCCCGCCGGTTCAGCCCTCCGACAGGTCCGGCCCCTCCGCCCGCGGCTGACGGCCGAAGCGCCACAGCACGTGCGTGACGCGCAGCAGGAACGCCACGGCGGCCAGCACGCCGCCCGCCACCGCCAGTGTCCGGTGCGCGGCCGGGGAGAGGTCCAGGGCCGGTGCCGCGCCGTAGACCGCCCCGAACACCAGCACGGCGGCGAAGCAACCGCTGACGAAGGCGTAGCCGATCTCGACGGTGACCGCGTCCCGCTCCGCCTGTGTACGTCGCTCCATGCGGGCAGTGTCACAGCGTGCACCGCGAGTCACAAGAGGGCCGGACCGGTGTCGCGGCGGGGGACGGTCGTCGCCGGCCGGCCTCCCCTCAGATCCCGGACGTGCCGCTCCACAGCCGGGCCAGCGAGTCGTCGCCGCTCACCTGCGGCCCGGCCAGGGGGAGCCGGTTCCACAGGGCCGCGTACAGCCAGGCCGCCTCACCGGTCACCTCGCAGTCCGCCCGGTCCCCGGTGTCGCCCGGCACCGCGCGGGCCGGCTCCCGCGACAGGTGGACCGTCCACACCGCGCCCGTGTCCGCCGCCCGGACGCGCAGCACCCGGGGCTCCTCGGTCCGGACCCGGCTGCGGGGCCGGGCGTGGAAGCCGGTGAGCAGTTCGTCCACCCCGTCCTCCGCGAACTCCGGCGTCACCGGGGAGAACTCCGTCCCCTGCGCGGACTCCGCGTCGAAGCGGTGCACGGTCGTCTCGTGGGCCTGGCGCCGCGCCCAGAACGCCAGCGGCGACGGCGGAGCCGTCGGCAGGAACGTCCAGCACACCACGTCGTCCGGAGCCCCGGTCAGGGTGCGGACCAGCGCCTCGTGCCCTTCCCGGAACCAGGAGAGCAGCTCCGCCCCGGCCAGCTCCGGCGCGTCCGGCAGCGGCGTCGGGTCCACCCGGGGCTCCCCGACGAACCCGGCCGCCCAGCGGTGCACGGACCCGGTGTGCCGCAGCAGGTCCGCGACCCGCCACTGGGGACAGGTCGGCACCGCGGCGTCGGTACCCGTCCGCCCGGCCGTCTCGGCGAGCAGCTCGCCCTCCCGGACCAGCGTCTCCACGTATTCGGTGATCTTCATGCCCAGGAGTCTGCCAGCAGGGCCACCATGGAGGGATGGGAGAAGAACTCTTCGCGCCGGAGGAACTCTTCCCGCGCGAACGCGCCGAGATCGCCCCGGGAGCCGTCCACCTGCCCGACTGGCTCGGCCCGCAGGACCAGCGGGAGCTGCTCGCCGCCTGCCGGGCGTGGGCGCGTCCGCCCGCCGGCCTGCGGACCGTACGCACCCCCGGTGGCGGGACGATGAGCGCCCGGCAGGTGTGCCTGGGGTGGCACTGGTACCCGTACGCCTATGCGAGCACCGTCGTCGACGGTGACGGGGCGCCGGTCAAGCCGATGCCCCGCCGGCTGTCCGAACTCGGGCGCCGGGCGGTCGCCGACGCGTACGGGACGTCCCCGGAGCAGGTGGAGGAGTACGACATCGCGCTGATCAACTTCTACGGCGGCGACTCCCGCATGGGCATGCACCGCGACGCCGAGGAGAGGTCACCGGCGCCGGTCGTCTCGCTCAGCCTCGGTGACACCTGTCTCTTCCGCTTCGGCAACACCCACTCGCGCGGACGTCCGTTCCGGGACGTTCCGCTGCGCAGCGGGGACCTGTTCGTCTTCGGCGGCCCGAGCCGTCTGGCCCATCACGGGGTGCCGAAGGTCCTGCCCGGCACCGCACCGCCCGGCCTCGGCCTCGACGGGCGGCTCAACATCACACTGCGGGTCGGCGGCCTGGGGCCGTAGGAGGGCGTCCGGTACCTCCCGATCATGCGAGGATCCATGTCATGAACGGCAACGGGGCCCCGCCGCGGGTGGGGGACGTGACCACGGTGTCCACGGGGACGGCGGGTACCGCGGATTCGGAGGGGTCGGCGGGTACCGCTGGTCCGACGGCTTCGGCCGCTTCGGCGAGGACCAAGCTGGAGCGGGGCCGCGGCGCGCTCGGCCCGGCCCTCGAACTCGTCCACACCGGCCGGGCCCCCACCCGCGCGGTCCTGACGGCCGAGCTCGGGGTCACCCGCGCCACCGCCGGTGCCGTCGCCGCCGAACTGGAAGCGCTCGGCCTGATTCGGGTCGACTCCCGCCCCGGCGGGGCCGGCGGCGCCCAGGGCCGCCCCTCGCACCGGCTGGCGGTCGAGGAGAACGGCCCCGTGGCGCTGGCGGCGCAGGTGCACCCGGACGGGTTCCGGGCCGCACTGGTGGGCCTCGGCGGGCGCATCGTGGCCACCGCACCCGGCAAGGTCACCGTCTCCGCCGACCCGGCGCAGGTGCTCGGCGCGGTCGTCGAGGCGGGGGCGGCGCTGCTCGCCGAGTCCGGGCGGCGCTGCATCGGCGCGGGCCTCGCCGTGCCCTCGGCGGTCGCGGAACCCGACGGTACGGCGCTCAATCCGCTGCACCTGGCCTGGCCGGCCGGTTCTCCCGTACGCGCGATCTTCGCGGAGTGCGTGAAGGCGGCCGGGATCGACGGTCCGGCCCTGACCGGGAACGACGTCAACCTCGCCGCCCTCGCCGAGCACCGGCACGGCGCCGGGCGCAGCGCGCAGCACCTGCTGTGCGTGGCCACCGGGCACCGGGGCGTCGGCGGGGCGCTGGTCCTCGACGGCCGGCTGCACAGCGGCAGCGCCGGTCTGGCCCTGGAGGTCGGCCACCTGACCGTGAACCCGGAGGGGCGGGCCTGTCACTGCGGCAGCCGGGGCTGCCTGGACGTGGAGGCGGACCCGCTGGCCTTCCTCACTGCGGCGGGCCGCACGCCGGGCCCGGAGGTGTCGCTGCTCCAGCAGGCCCGCGACCTGCTGCGCGCGGAGTACGCCGATACGGGGGTCCGGGCGGCCTCCGAGGAGCTGATCGACCGGCTCGGACTCGGGCTCGCGGGCCTGGTAAACATCCTGAACCCGGACCGGATCATCCTCGGCGGCCTGCACCGGGAACTGCTGTACGCCGACCCCGAGCGGCTGCGCGCGGTCGTCGCGGACCGCAGCCTGTGGGGGCGCAGCGGGGGCGTGCCGATCCTGCCGTGCACCCTGGACCACAACAGCCTGGTCGGGGCGGCGGAGCTGGCCTGGCAGCCGGTACTGGACGACCCGCTGGGCACGCTCGGCACCCCCGCCTGACCCACGGCGCGACCCCCGGTCCGCCGCCCGGGCGGGCCGGGCGGGTACGGAGGGTACGGCGGGTGCGGAGGGCTGCGGCGGGCGGTGGCCGGCCGGGCCCGGTGCCGACCGGGGGCTACACCGGCACGCCGGTCCTGACGGCCTCGGCGTCCACGGCGACGAGCACCGGGCGCAGTGGCTCCCGTACGCTCTCGGCGGTGATGCGGACCGTACCGGCCGGAGCCGCCGGAGCGGGGGCCGCCCGCAGCGAGAACCAGACCATCTTCCCGGCGCCGTCCGGCTGGGGCCGGGCCCCCCAGGCTTCGCTGACCGCCTCGACGAGCGCCAGCCCCCGCCCGCAGGTCTCCAGGGTCCCGGCCTCCCGCAGGACGGGCAGCCGCGGATCGCTGTCGTAGACCGCGACGGTGAGCCGCCCGAGGCGGAGCTCGATCTCGACCGAGCAGACCTTGTCCGGCTGCGCGTGGCGGTGCACGTTGCTGAGCAGCTCCGTCACGCCGAGCGCAGCCCGGTCTATGAGCGGATCGAGCTGCCAGTGGCGCAGTTGCGCGGTGACGATGCGGCGGATCTGGCCGATCCGCGCGGGCAGGGCCTGCAGTTCGACGACGCAGTGCCTGCGGGAATGACGTATCACGGCTGCGACTCCCCGAGATGTGAGTTACGGGTGCTGCACCCTCGGTAAAACACCACAAGCGTCACCTAACGTGCCGCGTTCTGCAACCGAATGCGACCGAAAGCGATCGGTATGGAAACCCAAAGTAATCGTTTGCGCAGGTGAGGGGGGTACATTTCGAAAGCGGGGGGCCGCGGAACAGACAAAGGAGCAAGGCGCATGAGCACCACCGGTACCACCGGTACGACGCCCGTGATGACGACCGTCGACGTCGACCGCAGCGACGCGGAATACCGGGCCTGGCTCAACGAGGCCGTCCGCAAGGTCCAGGCCGACGCCAACCGGTCCGCGGACACGCACCTGCTGCGCTTCCCGCTCCCGGAGGCCTGGGGCATCGACCTCTACCTCAAGGACGAGTCCACGCACCCCACGGGCTCCCTGAAGCACCGCCTGGCCCGCTCCCTCTTCCTGTACGCCCTGTGCAACGGCTGGATCCGCCCCGGCAGACCGGTCATCGAGGCCTCCAGCGGCTCCACCGCCGTCTCCGAGGCCTACTTCGCCAAGCTGATCGGCGTCCCGTTCATCGCCGTGATGCCGCGCACGACCAGCCCGGAGAAGTGCCGGCTCATCGAATTCCACGGCGGGGAATGCCACTTCGTCGACGACTCGATGAAGATGTACGAGGAATCGGCCGAACTCGCGGCCCGCACCGGCGGCCACTACATGGACCAGTTCACCTACGCGGAACGCGCGACGGACTGGCGCGGCAACAACAACATCGCCGAGTCCATGTACCAGCAACTGCGCCTGGAACGGTACCCGGAACCGGCCTGGATCGTGGCGACCGCCGGCACCGGCGGCACCTCCGCGACCATCGCGCGGTACGTGCACTACATGCAGCACGACACCCGCATCTGCGTCCCCGACCCGGAGAACTCCTGTTTCTTCGACGGCTGGACGCGCAACGACCCGCACGCCACCAGCGACTGCGGCTCGCGCATCGAGGGGATCGGCCGGCCCCGCATGGAACCGAGCTTCGTACCGGGCGCCATCGACCGCATGATGAGGGTCCCCGACGCCGCGAGCGTCGCCGCGTGCCGGGCCCTGGAGCAGGCCATAGGGCGCAAGGCGGGCGGCTCCACGGGCACCGGCCTGTGGAGCGCCCTGAAGATCATCTCGGAGATGGTGGCCGAGGGCCGCACGGGCAGCGTCGTGACCCTCCTCTGCGACCCGGGCGACCGCTACCTCGACAAGTACTACTCGGACGACTGGCTGGCGGCCCAGGGCCTCGACATCACCCCGTACGCGAAGACGATCGACACCCTGCTGACGACGGGGGAGTGGCGCGAGCCCACCGCCTGACAGCCGCCGGCGCCGCACGGACCAGCAGGAATGCGGATGCGTGCGGCCAGGCCGGACACGTAGAGTCGACGCCCGTGGAACCGCTCAGCGAAAAACAGATCCGTTCGTCCTTCGTGAACTGCACCAAGGGCGAGGCGACCCGGCTGCGACTGCCGCTCGACTTCGCCGAACTCCCCTGGGAGAGCCTGGACTTCCTGGGATGGGTGGACCCGGGTGCGCCCCTCAGGGCGCACCTCGTCCTGCCCCGCGAGGGGGGACCGCTCGGCATCTCGCTGCGGGTGCCCTCCGTGGGCCGCACCAGCGCGGTCAAGTCCAGCCTCTGCCAGATCTGCCTCACGGGCCACGCCTCCTCCGGCGTCACCCTCCTCGCGGCACCCCTGGCGGGCGCACGCGGCCGGGAGGGCAACACGGTCGGCGTCTACGTCTGCGCGGACCTCGCCTGCTCCCTGTACGTACGGGGCGAGCGGCAGCCCAAACTGCGCACCGGCCAGTACGAGGAGTCCCTCACCCTGGAGGAGCGCCTCGACCGGATGGCGGCGAACCTGGACGCCTTCGCCGCCAGGATCACCGCGGCCTGACCCGACCGCACCCGGGCAGCGGCCTCACCCGTTCCGGCTGTGGGCCGCGAGCCGGGTGTCCAGGGCGCGGACCGCGGAACGGAAGGAGCGGCCGAGGCCGGGGCGCGCGGCGGTCAGGGCCAGGCGGAAGGCGGCCGGGCCGTCGGCGGCGAAGGTCCAGCGGACCAGGGTGCCGCCCGCGGGGGCGCCGGCCGTCGCGGGGGCGTCGGTGAGGCGCCATTCCTCCAGCAGGGCGCGCACGCCGAGGGCGTTCGTCCCGTCGACCCGGTACGCGTAGCGCCGCCCCGGCTCCGTGGTCATCACCGTCTCCTGGAAGCGGACTCCGCCCCGCAGCCCGATCTCCCGGCCCGCGCCGCCCCGCGTCGGCCGGGCCAGCGTGACCGCCCCGAACCACAGCGGCCAGCCCGTCACGTCCTCCGCGAGTGCCCGGTACACGGCCTCGGGTGCGGCGGCGGCCCGGGCGGTGAAGACCAGGCGCACCGGGGCCTTCTCGGCGAAGTCCGGTTCCACGGGGCGAAGTCGGCGGAGTCGGCGGGCCATGGCATTACCCCCTGAGGTGGCGGCGCGGTCGGTACGTGCCGCGTCACACTAGCTGGCGCCCCGTCAGATGTCCCGTACGGGGCGCCGTCCCCGGGCGGATCAGCAGGGCGCGGGCAGGACCGGCAGCACGGGGAGGTCCTCCGGGAACAGCAGGGTGAGGTCGTCGGTACTCGGCTCCGTCAGCTGCGCGACCCGGCCCGCGTGCCGTTCCACCATCGACTCGAAGGTCTGGCGCGCGGTCCGCCCGTTGCCGAACGCGGGGCCCTTGGGCAGCTCCGTGAAGTACGCCAGCAGCGCCTTGCCGGTGCCCTCGCCCAGCCGGTACTCGTGCTCCTCCGCCTGCTGCTCGACGATCCGCAGCAGCTCCCCGGGCCCGTAGTCGCCGAAGGTGATCGTCCGGGAGAACCGGGAGGCGACCCCGGGGTTGACCGTCAGGAACCGTTCCATCTCCGCCGTGTACCCGGCGACGATCACCACCACGGCGTCCCGGTGGTCCTCCATCAGCTTCACGAGGGTGTCGATCGCCTCGCGCCCGAAGTCCCGCCCCGAGTCCTCCGGAGCCAGCGCGTACGCCTCGTCGATGAAGAGGACCCCGCCGCGCGCCCGGTCGAAGGCCTCCTGGGTGCGGATCGCCGTGGAACCGATGTGCTCGCCCACCAGGTCCACCCGCGACACCTCGACCAGGTGGCCCCGCTCCAGCACCCCCAGCGAGGCGAGGATCTCTCCGTAGAGCCGGGCGACGGTGGTCTTGCCCGTACCCGGGGAGCCCGTGAAGACCAGGTGGCGGCGGACCGAGGCCGCCTTGAGGCCCGCCTGCTGCCGTCTGCGCCCGACCTCGATCATGTCGGTCAGGGCCCGGACCTCCCGCTTGACGCTGTCCAGCCCCACCAGCGCGTCGAGCTGCCCCAGCACCTCGACCGAGCCGCGCGACTCCGCCGCCGGCGCCGCCGCGTCCGGCAGGTCCGCGGGCCGCGCCGCGGGCACCCCGCCCCCCGGCCCCGCGGGGGCCTGCGCGGCCGTGACCGTACGGATCCCCGTCTGCGCCCCGGAGGAAGTGCTGCCGGCCGCCGACCGGGCGGCGAGCCGCGGCCCGGACTCGTCGCTGGTGCAGCCTTCGGCGAGCGGGCCGTCCTCCGCGAACTCGTAGCCCCCGCGCGCACAGCGCTCGGTGTGGCAGGTGGAGAGCGTGGTGCGGCAGCCGTCGATGACGTGGAAACCGAAACCGGAGCTGCCGCTCACCCGGCACGCCCGGAACGTGCCCCGGCCGCCCGCCGAGACGTAGAACCCGGCCTCGGTGGGGTTGGTGACCGTGCACCGTTCCAGGGACGGGTCGGCGCCCTTGGTGACGATCACACCCGTCTGGACGTCGTCGATGGTGCAGTTGGCGAGGGTGCCGCCGCTGCCGTGGTCGCGGAACCACGCCCCGGTGCCCGCCTCCCGGATCCGGCAGTCGTCGACCTGCGCGGTGGCTCCGTCGCTCACCGACACGGCCGTGTTCCGCACCTGGGACAGGTCGCTGTCGACCACGTCGACGCGCGAACCCCGGTCCAGCACGAACAGCGCGTCCGGCACGTCGTGGACCCGGCACGAGTCCAGGGAGGCCGTGGCCCCGTCACTGACCCACACCGCCGGGTAGTCGCCCGTGCTGTCGTGGATCTCGCAGGACTCGGCGTCGACCCGGGTGCCCGGATCCCACACCGACAGGCCGTTGCGCCCGAACCGGCGGACCGTGGTGCGGCTCAGCGTGAGCACCGAACGGGACCGCAGGTCGACGGCGTTCTCCGGGATGTCGTGGATGTCGCAGCCGGCCAGGGTCAGGACGGCGTCGGTGTCGAGGGTGACCCCGTCGGCCGAGGTGCGGTGTACGGCGCAGTCGGTGAGCCGGGCCGCCGCCCGCGCCGCGATCTGCACCCCGGCGCCCTTGATCTCGTACACCTCGCAGCCCAGCGCCTCCAGGCCCGAGCCCTCGCCCGTGACGCCGATGCCGGCGCCCGTGGCGTGGTGGATCCGGCAGCGCTCCAGACGGGGGTGGGCGCCGCCGCGGACCGAGATCCCGGCCTGTCCGGCGGCGACGACCTCGCACTCCTCGAACACCCCGCCGCCGCCGTCCAGTACGGAGATGCCGACGCCCGCCGGGTTCTCCACCGTGCACCGGCGCACCAGCGGCCGGGCGCCGCCGCGCACCTCGATCCCCGCGGACGAGCGGGTGCTCACGCGCAGGTCGGTGAGCTCGGGAGAGCCCTCCTCGACGAGGACCGCCGGCGCCGCCCGGTCCGCTCCCTCCACGTACAGGTCCTGGATGAAGGCCGAGGCGCGTACCGTCAGCGCGACCCCGTCGAGCGGGGCGATCCGCACCGAGCCGATCGCGCCCCCTTCGGGCCCGCGCAGCGTGACGGCGTGATGGAGCACCAGGTTCTCCCGGTAGGTGCCCGGGGCGATCGACAGCACGTCGCCGTCGCCCGCGACGGCGAGAGCGGCGGACAGCGTCGGATACTCACCCGAGCGGCGCCGCCACCGCGAGGCCCCGCCGTGCGTCACCTGGACCGTGCCCTGAGCCATGGTGCTGTCGTGCCCCCACCCTCGTATTCGCGCCGCCGGAGCGGCCGAAGTGATTGAAGCCGTTCAAAGCGGCTGAAGCGATCCGAACCGGCCTCCGCCCCACCGTAGCGCGCGCGGGGCCGGTGAGTTGCCAGGTCAGCTGCCCGCGCCCGCCCGGCCCCAGTCCGGTCCGGCCGCCGCCCACGCGCGGTCCAGACGGAGGTACCGCCGATGCATGAGCCGGCGTACGACCAGCCGCCGGACCGTCTCCACCAGTGCGCCCGCCGCGAGCGCGGCCGCCAGCCCGGCCAGACCCGCGTGGAACGAGGCGGCGGACGGGTCGAGCGGCTGCCCCACCAGCCGCCCCCGGACGTCGGTCCATATGCGGAACCGGTCGCCGGGAAGCGGCGGTTCCTCGGCCGCCGGGACCGTCCCCTCGTGGCTGCTGCCGTCGGGAGCCGTCCACGCGGCCACGATCCGGCTCCGCTCCGGGGCCTGCCGCCGCGCCGCCGGATCGGTCTCCGCGCCGGCCGGTGAGCCCGGCGCGGGCCGCACCACCACGGCCGGTACCAGATAGCGCTCGTGCCGCTGCTCCTGGGCGGCCCGCTGGAGGGTGCCGTCCACGCGCAGGCCCGCGACCCAGCCGACGGCCGGGGCCACCAGCAGCACGCACACCAGCGCGGCGAACGCCACCCACGCCTCGAAGAGATCGGTCGGCCGGCGCAGCGGATTGCGCCGCCAGCGCCACACACCCATTGCTGTCCGCACGGTCCGGCTCCCCCTGCCTCCGCCAGTTTCCGTCTGTCCGCGCGTCCCGGTCCGGCACACGCCCCGCGGACGCGCATTCCGGGACGCGCGGGACCCGTGCCACCCGATCCGCAGCCGACTTCCCGCAGTCGTCTTCCCGCGGTCGTCTTCCGGTGGGCTTCCACACGTCCCGCATGCACCAACGGCACCGTGCGGTCCGTTGGTTCCAGAGAAGGCCCCGAGCCCCTCGAAGGTGTCATTCCGCCCGCCCGGTCACGGCGGTTCCCACGGACGACCCCCCGACGGAGGCTCCTGGCCCCCGGCTCACTCCAGGATCCGCACCTCGTCGCCCACGCGCACCGTGCCGAGGACGACCGGCACCATGTGCCGGCCGAAGGCCAGGGACTTCCCGATCCGCCGGTGCCGGGCCAGCGTCTTCAACGGTTCCCTGCCGCGCACCGCCGTGCTCTGGTCGGTCGTGGTGACGACGCAGCGCCCGCACTCGCGCACCCCGCGGAAGACGGCGTCCCCGACCGCGATGCGCCGCCAGCCGTCCTCGGCCCAGGCGTCGGCTCCGTCCCCGGCGACGACCAGATTGGGCCGGAAGCGGTTCATCGGCAGCGGGCCCTCCTCCGGGTGGTCGCCCTCGGCGATCAGCTCGTTGAGGGCGTCGAGGGAGGCGGCGGTGGTCGTCAGCACCGGGTAGGCGTCGGCGAGGCTCACCGTTTCGCCCGGCAGCGCGTAGCGCGGGTCCACGGGCCGGCGCTCGGCCGGATCGTCCATGTACACCAGCCGGGCGCTCCGGCCGAGGAAGGCGCTGAACCAGTCGGCGGCGCCGCGCGCCGCGACCACGGTCTCGATCTTGTTGCCGAAGATCGCGGCGGGCTCCCGCGGGCCCGGTTCCGGGACCTCCACGACCAGCTCCGGCATGCCCGGCGCCGACAGCGCGACCCGCCCGCCCTCCAGCGGGCGGGCGGCGGCCAGGGCCATGCGGGCCTCCTGGCGCTGGCTGATGACCGCGCCCTCGGTGTCGATCACGGCCCAGCGCCGGTCCCCGGACAGCCCCCAGGGCTCCACGGTCACCTCGTCGGGAGCGGTCCCCGCCACCGATTTGACGGGGTGGACGTGGAGCGACTGGACGTACAAGTTCGGCATGGGGGCATTTTGCCAGCCTCCCCCTTCCGCCGGCCTCCCCGTTCGAGGGCGCCCCGAGGGGAGCCCTCCACGGGGCCTCCCCTTCCCGGCGTCGCGGTCCGGGGCGGCCGGGGTCCGGGGCGCCGCGGTCCGTGCGGGGACCGCGGCCGCGGTTCCTTCCCCGCCGTGCCCTACGGGCGTCCGCCCGTCAGTAGCCGCGCCCCTGGTACTGGCGGCCGTACGGGTCCTCGTACGCGGGGACCTGCGCGGGGGACTGCACCGGGCGCGGAGCCGCCGGACGCATCGCCTCGTACCCGGTGGCCGCGGCCATCGGACGGGGCTGCTGCGGCTGCTGCTGCGGCACGTAGCCCGCGAGGGCGGCGACCGGCTGCTGCTGCGGGATGTACGGCGCGGGCGCGTGCTGGAGCGGCACGGGCATCTGCTGTACGGGCGCCGCCTGCTGCGGGTACGGGTACCCGTAGCCCGGGGCCTGCTGCTGGGGCATGGCCGGCGGCAGGGCGGGCATGGAGGAGGCGAGGGCCGGCAGGTAACCACCGCTCGAGTAACCGGCACTGGGGGACTCGTAGGCGGCCGGAACGCGGATCGGGGCGATCTGCGGAGTGCCGCGTTCGGCGACGAGGGAGTCGTAGATGGGGGTGTCCGGGAAGGAGGGCGCGGAGTAGTAACCGCCGCCATAAGTGGAGCGGGGGGAGGTCATGGGACCTAAGTTAAGCCCACGACTTCACGGGGTCCATAGCGAGGTGCCGTCAACCCCGCCCTGACCTGCATATTCCCAGGTCAGGGCCACAGCTTTCACTTCACGTTCACGTGCACGATTCGTCACTTCCACCCCGCCTTGTTCGTACTCGTACTCACTGGTTGGCCCTTGCACCTATGTGGTGCTGACGCAGCGTCACAACGCGGTGACCTCGGATGACGCCCCTTCAGGCACCCCGGCCCGGTGTCAGGCGTCGGTGGGCCGGGCATAGGTGCGGCCCTTCCAGGCGCCGCCGCGGCCCCGGTAGTGCTGCACGGCCGAGTCGACCGTCATCAGGAGGTAGAGCAGCGCGGTGAACGGAAGCAGCGGCGCGAGGACGGCGGGCTGCCGGTAGTAGCGCAGCATCGGCAGGTAGGTCCCGGCCATCAGCAGCCAGGCGAGCCCGCCCGCCCAGGCGACCGCGGGACGCCCGGCCGCGAGACCCGCGAGGAGTGCGGCCGGCGGGACCAGGTAGACGAGCACCAGGCCCGCCACCGTACCGGCCAGCAGCAGTGGCTGGTGGCGCAGTTGGGCGTACGCGCTGCGCGACACCATCCGCCAGAGGTCCCCCAGAGCGGGGTACGGGCGCACGCTGTCCACCCGCTCCGCCAGCCCGAGCCAGATCCGGCCGCCCGCGGCGCGGACGGCGCGGGCCAGCGAGACGTCGTCGATCACCGCCTGGCGGATGGAGTCCGGGACCCCGGCGCGCACCGCCGTCTCCGTGCGCAGCAGGACGCAGCCGCCGGCGGCCGCGGTCGTCCGGGCGGCGGGACGGTTGATCCGGCGGAAGGGGTACAGCTGGGCGAAGAAGTACACGAAGGCCGGTACGACGAGCCGCTCCCAGGTGCTCGCGACGCGCAGCCGGGCCATCTGGGAGACCAGGTCGAGGCCGGCGCTGGTCGCGGCGGAGACCAGCTCGCGCAGGCTGTCGGGCGCGTGGGCGATGTCCGCGTCGGTCAGCAGGAGGTAGTCGGGCTCGGCGGCGCGGGCGGTACGGGCGTGGGCGATGCCGTGGCGCAGGGCCCAGAGCTTCCCCGTCCACCCCGGCGCGGGGTCGCCGGGCGACACCACCGTCAGCGGGAGCCCCGGGTGCGCGGCGGCCAGCCGCCGGGCGAGCTCGGCGGTGCCGTCCGTACTGCCGTCGTCGACGAGGACGACCTCCGCCGTGCCGGGATAGTCCTGGGCGAGGAGCGAGGGCAGGCTGCGGGGCAGGACCTCGGCCTCGTCCCGGGCGGGCACGACGATCACCACCGACGGCCAGCGGGCGGGGGCGGTGCGCGGCGGGAGCCGGACGTCGGTGCGCCAGAACATGCCCTGGGCGAGGGTGAGCCAGAGCCAGGCGGCGAGCGAGGCACTGGCGGCGATCAGGAGGAGGCCCATGCCCCGCAGTGTGCCGAAGCCCGCCGGGGGTTGTCGCGCGTCGGGGCCGCTCCCCTGGCCGGGGTTTTCCCGCCCCACCCGGGACCACCCCCGGCAACCGACCCGGCCCACCCCCCGGCCCCGGCCGGGTCCCCGCCCCCCGGCCGGGTCCCCGCCCCCCGGCCGGGTCCCCGCCCCCCGGCCGGGTCCCCGCCCCCCGGCCCGTTCCCCGGGCTCCTGGCCCTGGCCCGGCCCCCGGCTCGTTGCTCGGACCCCTGGCTCTGGCCCGGTCCCCGGCCTCGGTACCCGCCCAGGACCCCGCCCAGGACCCCGGCCATGGCGCGGCTCCCGGGCACGGGCCCGGCCTTCGGCTCCACCCCTGCCCCCGCCCCCGCTCTCGCCCCCGGCCCCGGCCCCGGCCCCGGCCCCGGCCCCGGGCCCCGGGCCCCGGGCCCCGGTCCTGGCGGGGGTTCCGGGTTTCGGGCGGCCGTCGGTCCTGGGTCGGCCCTTGGTCCCGGGGGCCTGGCTCGGTCTTCGTTCCGCCCCGGCTCTGCCCCTCGGCCCCGGCCCCGGACCCGGTCTCGGTCCCGGGTTCGTGGGGGGTCGGGGGGTGGGTTCGGGCGGGGGTGGGGTGGGGGCTTCGACTATGGTGGGCGGGTGAAGATCGCGCTCATGGACTCGGGAATCGGCCTCCTTGCGGCGGCCGCCGCGACGCGTCGGCTGCGGCCGGACGCCGATCTGGTGCTGTCCTGCGACCCCGACGGGATGCCCTGGGGGCCGCGTACCCCCGCCGACCTCACCGAGCGGGCCCGCGCCGTCGCCCGGGCCGCCGCCGCGCACCGCCCGGACGCGCTGATCGTGGCCTGCAACACCGCCTCCGTGCACAGCCTGCCCGCCCTGCGGGCCGATCTGGAGCCCGCCGTCCCCGTCATCGGCACCGTCCCGGCGATCAAGCCCGCCGCGGCCGCCGGCGGGCGCGTCGCGATCTGGGCCACCCCCGCCACCACCGGCAGCCCCTACCAGCGCGGGCTGATCCGCGACTTCGCCGGCGGCGCGGAGGTGACCGAGGTGCCCTGCCCGGGTCTCGCCGACGCCGTCGAGGCCGCCGACGAGGCGGCCGTCGTACGCGCCGTCGCCGCGGCGGCGGCGCTGACCCCGGCTGACGTCACGGACGTGGTGCTCGGCTGCACCCACTACGAGCTGGTCGAAGCGGCCATCCGGGCCGCCCTCGACGCGCGCACCGGCGGCGCGCCGCTGACCTTCCACGGCTCCGCCGAGGCCGTCGCCCTCCAGGCGCTGCGCCGCGTCGGCGCCGAACCCCGGCCCGGCCTGCCGCGCACGGGCGGGCTGACCGTCATGCTCAGCGGGCGTCCCGGCGAGCTGCCGCACGCCGCGTTCGGCTACGCCGAAGGCCGGCTGCTCGCCGAGCTGGAGCGGAACGCGTCCGTCGGGGGATGACCCCCGGGTCCGCGGGTACCGCGGCCGGTACGGGCTGACCCCAACCCGGCCCGTGCGGCGGCCGCTTGCCGGGCCGGACCGGTCAGGCGGGTGTCGCGGGGGCTCGCGCGCACCGCGTCGTGACTCCCGGGCCGGGGCCGTCGGCAGGGTCGCCGGGCCCGGTCGCCGGGAGCCGTTCCGTTGCCGTCGGGGTGCTCGCATACTGGGGCCGTGACTGCCTACGCCAAGCACGTGCCGAGCGGGGTGATACCCGCAACCGGCGTACGTACATGGGGTGTTCCGGCGGCCGAGCACTGGCTGAAGGAACGCGTGCCGCTCTTCTTCACGCCGGGCGCCGGGAGTTGGGCGCTCGGCGTCCTCGTCGCGGTGTCCTTCCTGCCCGCCTTCTGGACCGGGGCGCCGGACGGGGCGGTCGGCACCGCCTGGCGGGCCTATCCCGGGACCGTCCTGCTGGTGGCCCTGCCCTTCTGGTTCCGGTACCTGCCGGGCGCGGCCGTCGTGTCCGCCGCGCTGATCGCCCTGGATTCGGCCGCGTCCCTCGCCGCACGGGGCGGCGGCGCGGGCCGGACGCGCTTCGGCCTCGGTCTCGTCGGCCTCGCGGGACTCTGGGCGCTCGCCGGGGCGCTGCTGCGGCTGCGGGCCCGCCGCCGCCAGGGCGAACGGGCCCTCCTGGCGGCCGGCGGGGCGCGCTTCCCGGCGCCGGGGCCGCTGCCCGACGCGCACGGCCGCCGTGGCATCCCGGCGATCCTGGGCGGCGTGTTCCTCTGCCTCGCGGGCGGGGGCGTCCTCCTCGACGGCCTCGTGCAGGACTTCGGCGGGCACGGCGCGGCCGTCGCCTACGACGCCGTGGGCCAGCAGCGGTTCGCCCTGCTGTTCCTGGTGCCCGGCAGCGTCCTGCTCGGCCGGGGCTGGACCGCGGACCGGGCCGCGCGGCGGCTGCACGACGACCGCCAGCCCGCCCTGGTCGTCGGCGTACGGGTCTCCCCGTCGGGGCACTTCTGGCTGTACCCGGACGCCGACGAGACCGCCGGGCGGCCCCTGATCGCCTACCGGGCCCGCAGCGGGGACACGCGGGGCGGGGTGCGGCTGCTGGCCGGCGGCCCCGAGACGGGAACCCGGCGCGGGGTGCACGACGTCGACGCCCGCAGCGAGCCCTTCGAGGCGGTGCTGTACGGGGTGCTCCGCGAGGGGGCCGAGGTCGTCCTGGAGTACGCGGTGCACGACGGCTACGGCCGCACCATCAGCTCCCACCTCACCGCGGCCCCGCTGCTTCCGCGCCGCCGGCACGGACTGGACGTCTGGGTCCCGGCCGGGGTGTCCCACCGGGAGAGCACGGCGCGGGTACGCGCCCGCGCGGAGGAACGCGGCCGGGAGCGGCAGCGGCAGCGCGCGGCGGACCGGGAGAAGGACCGGCGGACCAACGAGACCGCGGGCGGCTGCGGCGGCGGTTCGAGCTGTGGCGGTGACGGCGGGGGATGCGGCGGCTGCGGCTGCGGCTGACCCCGCACCGCCCGCCACCCATCGGCGGCGGGCGGTGCGGGGTCGCCGGCGAGGGGAGCGGCCGAGGGTTCCCGGTCCGGTCAGGAGCCGGCCGTCAGCCGTACCGCGAGCGTGCGCAGCGCCTCCGCGTCCAGGACGCGGCCGCCGAAGCCGGGGAGGGGGACGTGCAGGGGAGCGGTCCAGGACGCCGGGACCGCCGCCTGACCGTAAACGGCGCCGGCCAGGGTGCCGGTGACCGCGGCGACGGTGTCGGTGTCGCCGCCCAGGTCCACCGCGGCCCGTACGGCCTCCGCGAAGCCGGTGGTGGTCCGCAGGGCCCACACCGCCGAGCCGAGGCAGGGCCACACCGCCCCGTTGAACTCGGTGGCCAGTTCCGGGTGCCAGGCGGGGTCGAGCACGCGGGCGTACCGCTCACGGTGGTCCGCGTGCACCGCGTCGAGCACGCCGGGCAGCGCGGCCAGCGGATCGGCCCCGTCCAGGGCCACGCGTACGAGTTCGTGCAGGACGGCGGTGCCCTCCCAGGCGGCCCGGTCGCCGTGGGTGAGCGCCGCGATCCGCCGGGCGGCGTCCATGGTGGCCCCGCGCCCGGCGGGGGCGAAGTACACCGCCGAGGTGGAGGCCCGCATCAGGGAACCGTTGCCCGCCGCCCGGGCGTTGACCTGGAAGTGCAGCGCGGCGGCCAGGTCCCAGGGCTGGCCGCCGGTCAGCACGTCCTCGGTCTGGAGGCCGATGTCCTTGGGGTGCCCGGCGGCCCATCGCTGGAACCGGCCGAAGACGTCGGGGAGTTCGAGGCCGCCCCGCTCCAGCAGCGATTCCCCGACGAGGACGGCCATCTGGGTGTCGTCGGTCGCCTCGCCGGGATCCCAGCCGCCGCCTCCGAGCATCTCCTCGCCCCGTGCGGTCAGTTGTCCCGCCGGGCCGAACTCGTACGGCGCACCGAGGGCGTCGCCCGCGGCCGAACCGAGCACGGCGCCCACGGCGCGGTCGAGCCGGGTGATCACGGAGCCTCCTCGGGGCACACGGCGTCCAGCAGGCCGCGCGTGAAGGTGTTCAGGTCGTCGAGCCCGGCGGCCGTCAGGGTGCCGGGGGCGCCCGCCAGCAGGTGCGGGAGGGCGCCGTGCAGGGCGAGGGTCAGGGTACGGGCCGTGCCGGGTCCGGCGGGCAGTCCGGCCGTCGCCAGCAGGTGCCGGTGCGCGGCGAAGTCGCCGGCGGCGATCGGGTCGAGCAGCGCGGCCAGCCACGGTCGCCGGGTCGCCTCGGTCTGCAGTTCCAGGTAGGCGAGGGTGCGCGGTCGCCCGGGCCCGGCGACGTCCCGCAGCAGCCCCGCCAGGAAGGCTGCCAGTTCCGCCCGGCCGGACGGTCCCGGTCCGGCCCCCGCGAGGGCCGCGGCCACCGCCCGGTACTGCTCCAGGCAGCGTTCGGCGACGGCCCGCAGCAGGGCGTCGCGGCTCGGGAAGTAGTTCTTGGCCGTGCCCAGCGGCACCTCGGCGGCGGCGTCGACGGCCCGGTGGGTCAGCCCCCGCCCGCCCGCCTCGCCCAGCACGGCGACGGCCGCGTCGCGCAGCCGGTCCCTCCGGTCCTGATTCACCTTGCCAGGATAACCACAGTCGTGGTACCACGGATGAGGTACCACGGCTGTGGTGGCCGGTCGGGGGACGGACGACCGGATCGGAGCCCCCGCGTGCTCGCCGACACCGACCCCTCGGCGTGGATCCGCTACGAGATGCGCCACCTCCACCCGGCGCTCCCCTCCTTCGTCACCGGCGGCCGGACCGCACTCGTCGGCGACGCCGCGCACGCCATGACCCCGAACCTCGGCCAGGGCGCGTGCACCGCCCTCCTCGACGCCGAGGCCCTGACCCGCGCCGTCGCCGCGCACGGGCGTACGGGCCTGCCCGCCGCCCTGCGCGCGTACGACGCCGAGCGCCGCCGCAGCGCCCAGCGGGTCGCCTTCGGCTCCCGGACCCTGCACCGGTTCATGACCGTCCGCCGCACGGCCCTGCGCGACGCCCTGGTCCGGCTGCTCCCCGGCTGAGGCGCCCGCCCCGGCCGTTTGCCCGGGGCGGCTCCGGGCAGGCGCAGACGCCGGACCCGCGCGAGCGGGCGGCCGTGGACCGACTGGGCGAGAGGCGGTGGCGTCCATGCGGAACGTGAGTACGCTGCTACACATGACGGATCACCCCCCGGGTCCGCTCTGGACGGGCCGGGCCTCCAACCGTGTGCAGTGGCTCCTCGCAGCCGCCGGCGCCGCGTGCGTCGCGCTCGGGATCCACCTCGCCGTCGGCGGTTCCTGGACCTCCGGGATCGCCCCGCTGCTCATGTCCGTGGTCGGCTGCCTCGCCGCGGGCCTGCTGATCCTCTACGGCACCCTCGCCTTCGTGTACGTCGCCGTCACCGTCGACTCCCAGGCGCTGGAGGTGCGCTGCGGTCACGTCGGGCTGCCCCGCCGCACCATCCGGCTCTCGGACGTCACCTCCGCCGAGTTCGTGCCCCGCATCACCCCGCAGCAGTGGGGCGGCTGGGGATACCGCTGGCGCCCCGAGAAGGGGACCGCCATCATCGTGCGCCGCGGCGAGGGCGTGGAACTGCGGCTCGGGGACGGAAAGCTGTTCACGGTCACCGTCGACGACGCCGAGAACGCCGTCCGCGTCATCCGCGCCCACCTGCGCGCCCTCGCCGGCTGACCCCACCGCGGCCGCACCGGTACGCCGGTACCGGCGGCGGGGCCCGCGGTCCAGGTCCTTACCAGCCTTTGGCGTGCGGGGACGTACACTCCGCCAGATGAGCAGCAGTGTCACCCGCGACGCCGGGAACGACCCCTCGCCGTCGCCCCTCGCAGCATCCGAGGCGGCCGACGCGAAGACCGCCGGAGCCGGCGCACCCCGAGCCGGGGCCCTGTCGCGGAGGGCCGCCCGACTGGTACGGCCCGTAGTCGCCGTCCTCGCCGGAGTGCTGCTCTACCTGAGCTTCCCGCCCCGCCCGCTGTGGTGGCTGGCGCCCTTCGCCCTCGCCCTGCTCGCGGGCTGCCTGCGCGGCCGCCGGGCCCGCGCCGGGTTCGGCCTCGGGTTCCTCTTCGGGCTCGGCTACCTGCTGCCGCTCCTCGTCTGGACCAGCGAGGGCGTGGGCCCGGTGCCGTGGCTCGCCCTCGTCACCCTCGAAGCCCTGTTCATCGGCCTCGGCGGCCTCGGCATCGCCCTCGTCAGCCGGCTGCCCGCCTGGCCGCTGTGGGCCGCCGCCGTCTGGGTCGCGGACGAGGCCCTGCGGGCCCGGGCCCCCTTCGGCGGCTTCCCCTGGGGCAAGCTCGCCTTCGGCCAGGCCGACGGGATCTTCGTCCCGCTCGCCGCCCTCGGCGGCACCCCGCTGCTCTCCTTCGGCGTCGCCCTGTGCGGGTTCGGGCTGTACGAGGTCCTGCGCACGACCCGCGAACACCCCCGGCAGACCACCGCCGCGCTCGCCGCGCTGGCCGTCGCCGCCCCGGTCGGCGTGGCCCTCGCCTCCCGCCCCCTGGTCTCCGCGGCCGCGGAGGACGGCACCGCCGTCGCCGCCGTCATCCAGGGCAACGTCCCGCGCCTCGGCTTCGACTTCAACGCCCAGCGCCGCCAGGTCCTGGACAACCACGCCAACCGGACCGTCCAGCTGGCCGAGGACGTCAAGGCCGGCCGGGTCCCCAAGCCCGACTTCGTCCTGTGGCCGGAGAACTCCTCCGACATCGACCCCTTCACCCAGCCCGACGCGTACGCCGCCATCGACCGGGCCGTGAAGGCCATCGGCGTACCCGTCGCGATCGGCTCCGTACTGGCACCCGAAACCGGTCCGCTGCGCAACACGATGATCCTGTGGGACCCGGTCAAGGGCCCCGTGGACACCTACGACAAGCGCAAGATCCAGCCGTTCGGCGAGCGCATCCCGATGCGCTCCTTCGTCCGGCTCTTCAGCGCAGACGTGGACCGCGTCCGCCGGGACTTCGGCCCCGGCAAGGAACCCGGCGTCTTCGACATGGCCGGCAGCGGCATCGGCATGGTCACCTGCTACGAGGCCGCCTTCGACGACGCCGTGCGCTCCACCGTCCGGGCCGGCGCCCAGGTCATCGCCGTGCCCAGCAACAACGCCACCTTCGGCCGCAGCCAGATGACCTACCAGCAGCTCGCGATGGACCAGATCCGGGCCGTCGAGCACAGCCGGACGGTCCTGGTCCCCGTCACCAGCGGCGTCAGCGCCGTCATCCGGCCCGACGGCACGATCACCGAGCGGACGAAGATGTTCACCGCCGACGCGCTGGTGGCCGAGATCCCGCTGCGCTCCACCGAGACCCCCGCCACCCGCTTCGGCCCGCTGCCCGAGTACGCGCTGCTCCTGGTCGCGGCCGGCGGGCTCGGCCTGGTCCTGGCCCGTCGCATTCGCGCCGGGCGGTCCGCATGACGACGGCCGCCCCCGTCCTCCTTCGTAAGGTCGTGGCATGAGCACCCCCCAGTTCATCCGCGAGATCCGGGCCGGTGCCGGGCAGCAGCTGCTCCTGCTGCCCGGAGTCACCGCCGTGGTCGTCGACGACGCGGGGCGGGTCCTGCTCGGCCGCCGCGCCGACACCGGACGGTGGTCGGTGATCGGCGGCATCGCCGAGCCGGGCGAGCAGCCCGCCACGACCGCCGTGCGCGAGGTCTACGAGGAGACGGCCGTGCGGTGCGTTCCGGAGCGGGTCGTCCTCGTCGAGATGCTCCAGCCGATCACGTACCCCAACGGCGACGTCTGCCAGTTCCAGGACATCACCTTCCGCTGCCGTGCGACCGGCGGGGAGGCGCGCGCCCACGACGGGGAGCTCCTGGAGGTGGCCTGGTTCGAGGCGTCGGCGCTGCCGCCGCTGGAACCGTTCGCCCTGGAGCGGATCCGGCGCGCCTTCCTCGACGAGCCGACCTGGTTCGCGGCCGCCGCCGGACGGTGAACCGGCCGGCGGCGCGCGAACCCGAGGGTCAGCCGAACCCGAGGGTCAGCCGAACTGGCCCGGCTGGTAGTCACCGGCGGGCTGCCGTACGGCGACGTTCACCCGGTTGAAGCTGTTGATGACGGGATCAGTCCCACCAGGGCGGCGAGCTGCTCCTCGTCGAAGTGCCGGGCCGCCTCCGCCCAGGCCCCGTCCGTGATCCCGCCGGCCGCGTCCGCGATCCGGGTGCCCTGCTCCGCGAGCTCCAGCGCGGCGCGCTCGGCCTCGGTGAAGACGGTGGCCTCCCGCCACGCCGCCACCAGGTGGAGGCGTACCGAGTCCTCACCCGCCGCGACGGCGTCCTTCGTGTGCATGTCGGTGCAAAAGCCGCAGCCGTTGATCTGACTGGCGCGGATCTTCACCAGTTCCTGCGTCACGGCCGGCAGCGACGATTCCGCGATCACCCGGTTCGCCGCGATGAAGTGCTTCAGGATCTTGCCGGCGACGGGGCTGGCGAACAGGTTCAGACGGGCGTCCATGACGGTCTCCTCGGTCGAGGTCGGTGCTGCCTACACCCCTGTGACAGACCGGACCGGCCGAACGTGACACCTGCGGCAAGTGACGTGGGTCACCACGCCGTGGGCCCCTGCGCGGGGGAGCCGAGGGCGAGGGCCCCCCGGGCGGACGCCTCCCGGTACAGCTCCAGCGCCCCCTCGCCCATCACCGCGCTGTACGAGACCTCCGGGACCGTGCCGCCGCCCTCGTACCCGCCGAGCACACCGGCCAGCGCCCCGTCCGCCAGCCACGGGCTGCCGCTGGTGCCGCCGCTGAGGTCGGGGCACTCGATCCGGCGCTGCGTCGCCGACAGCAGCTCCGTGGCGTTGGCGCAGCGCAGCGGCGTCTCCCGCGTGCTCGGATAGCCGAGGACCGTCACCGCCACGTCGTCCGGCTGCTCGCCGGCCACCGGGAAACCGCCCACGACGTCCTCGATCAGGGCTCCGTCGAGCGGGGCGAGGGTCGCGAACGCGATGTCCTCGTCCGGGTCCTGCCCGTCCCGCCAGCCCGGGGCGACGTACGCGCCGGACAGCCGCCACACCCCGTACGGGGCCTCGCCGTCCCGGTAGCCCGGCGCGAAGACGGTGGTGTCGGGGTGGTCCAGGCAGTGCGCGGCCGTCGCGATGACGTCCCGGCCGGCGCTGCGCACCACGGCGGCGGTGCAGAAGTGGCCGCCGTCGAGCCCGCCCGCGAACAGCGCGCCCACGCGGTCGGCGGACGTGCCGGGCCGGGCGGCGGCGGTGACGCCCAGGGGCGGCGCGGACGCCGGGTCGGGCACGTCCACGCCCAGCAGGGCGGCCGTCGCGCACAGGGCGAGCAGGATCCGGGTGGCGCGCCGGGCGCGGGGGCGGCCGGCCTGTCGGGGGAGGATGCCGTGGATCATGTTTCCGAGCCTCCCCGCCGAAACCATGTGCGGAGCCCGGAATTCCATATGAATCCGCTGTGAATCCGGGAGCGGCCCGGAACCGGGGGCCGCGCCCGCACAGGCGGGACCCGGCCCGCGGGGCGAGACTGACAGAGGTGTGGTTCCAGGGGGGGCCGAGGTCCTTCAGGAGGTCCCGACATGACGACACGGCGCACACCGGTGATCTTCATCCACGGCCTGTGGCTGCACTCGACGAGCTGGCAGGGCTGGGCCGACACCTTCCACGACGCCGGGTACGAGCCCCTGATGCCGGAGTGGCCGGGGGTACCCGACACCGTCACCGGGTCCCGCCGGCTGCCCGACGCGCAGGCGGGCGTCGGCCTGGCCGAGATCGCGGAGGCGCACGCCCGGGTGATCCGCACGCTCGCCGCCCCGCCGGTGCTGGTCGGGCACTCCGTCGGCGGTTTCATCGCCCAGCACCTGCTCGGCGAGGGCCTGGCCTCCGCCGCCGTGGCGATCTGCCCCGGCCAGATCAAGGGGGTGAAGGCCCTCGCCCCGGCCCAGGCGAAGTCGGCGTTCGCCTTCCTCCGCGACCCCGGCAACATCCACCGCGCGGTGTCCCTGAACCGCGAGCAGTTCCGCTACGCCTTCGCCAACGCCGTCTCCCAGCCGGACTCGGACGCGCTCTTCGACGCCTGGACCATCCCGAGCCCGGCCAGGCCGCTGTTCCAGCTGGCCCTCGGCAACTTCACCCCGCACTCCGCGAACAGGGTGAACACCGACAACGCCTCGCGCGGTCCGCTGCTCCTGATGTCCGGCAAGCTCGACCACACCGTCCCCGACGTGCTGACCCGCTCCACGTACAAGCAGTACCGGCACTCCCCGGCCACCACCGAGTACCAGTGCTTCGAGGACCGGGGCCACTCCCTGACCATCGACCGCGGCTGGCCCGACCTGGCCGCCGCCTCCCTGTCCTGGCTCGGCACCCACGCCCGCCCCCTGGCGAGCGCCCGCTGAGGCGCCGGAGCTCCGCACGCCCCGGCGCGGAAGCTACCGGCGTTCGTACACCGTCACGCGGCGGCCCCGCATCTGGTGGTCCTCCACCACCGTGAAGTACTCCCGCAGGACCGCCGCCTTCGTCTTGTCGCGCTGCGCGCCCGCGGGCCGGGCGACCCGCTCCGCGTCCGTCACCAGCAGGACCCGGCGCCGCTCCAGCAGGGCCGCGCGGATCCACGCGGGGTCGGCTTCCTCCCCCTTGAGGGTCGCGGAGTCCTCGGGGCTCTCGGCCAGCGCCACGTCCGCCAGGCCCCGGAACGCGCCGGGCGAGACCAGGGCGGTGTCCCGCCGCGCGGCCGGTACGAAGAGCACCGCGTCCCCGTCGCGGCCCAGCCGGGCCACCTCACCGGCCACGGCCAGTACGTCGTCCACGCGGCTGGCCGGAGCCCGCTTGCCGAGTTCCACGGGCAGCAGCGCCACCACCGCCGCCCCGGTCACCACCGGTACGAGCAGCGCCGACGCCCTCGGGAAGCGCGGCGCGGCGGCCCGGGCGGCAGCGCCCAGCGCGGCGCCGATCAGCAGGGCCAGCCCCAGCATGCCGAACAGCACGTACCGGTCCAGGAACAGCGGCTGCACCAGCGACAGTCCGATCAGCCCGAGCTGCGGCACCGCCAGCAGCGGCAGCCCGACGGCCGCCACCGAGAGCCGGCCGCGGGCCGGGCGGTCCGCCCACGCCCCGAGCCCCCCGATGGCCAGCAGGATGCCCGGCCCGATGAGCATGTGCCAGGTCAGCGGCGGTATCCAGGACACCTGGTCGGACTGGCCCCGGCTGAACAGGATCAGCGGCAGCGCCCCCGCGACGGCTCCCGCTGCGGCCGCCGCCCAGCGCAGCCACACCCCGCGCCCGGCGCGCACCCACCACAAGGTCACCGCGTGCGCGGGCAGCGCCAGCAGCGACAGCCAGTTCAGCAGGGCGCAGACCAGCACGAGGAGCCCGTACGCCGTCCAGCGCGGCCACGCCCGCCCCCCGGGCCCGCCCGACACGAGGGACACGAGCAGCAGGGCCGACACGCCGGCCCCGGCCGCGACCAGCGCGTAGGGCCGCCCCTCCTGGAGGTGGAACTGCACGGCGGGCAGCAGCCCGAGGGCGAGCCCGCCCCCGAGGCCGGCCGCGAAGCCGGCCAGCCTGTTCCCGATCAGCGCCACACAGGCGGCGGCCGCCGCCACCGCGAGCACGGACGGCAGCCGCAGGGTCGTCGTACCCGGCCCGAACACCTCGAAGAGGCCGTGCATCAGCAGGTAGTAGAGGCCGTGCACCGCGTCCACGTTGCCGAGCATCGCCCATATCTCACCCGCCGACCGGCCGGCCACCTGCCAGGTCGCCGCCTCGTCCCGCCACACGCTGTCCTGGCGGGAGAGCCCCCAGAGACCGAGTGCCAGCGTCCACAGGACCGGAAGGAGCCAGACGAGGAGCCCGCGTCGGGCCGCGGCTATGTGGCAAAGCATGAAGGTGTGCGGATCCTCGGTCTGGTGTTCGGTCGGAAGACACCAGTCTATGGACGACACGGACGGTTTCCGGACACGGTGTTGTGCACGACGGAGCGTGATCAGCGGGCCCGCCCGCCCCTAGCCTCGCCGCAGGAGCACGAACGAGGGGCGGTACCCGGTGAACTGGCTCATCCACGACTACCGCGAGAGCGATCTCGCAGCGGTGGTCCACCTGATCGACACCACGGCCGAACTCGGCCAGGAATCCGTCTTCTCCCTGGCCGAGTGCATCAGCGCCCTCACCGACCGGCAGCCCTGCGTGGTCGCCGTCCACCAGGGCGTCCCGATCGGCGCGGCGCTCGCCTGCGTGACGGGCGAGCGGGCCTGGGTGATGCGCATCGCGATCGCCGCGGGCTGGCGCGGCCGGGGACTGGCCAGTGCCCTGCTCGTCGAGCTGGAACGCCGGCTCATCGCCGCCCGCGTCGGCCGGATCGCGTACGTCCTGCCCGAGGAGGACATGCTCGGCGAGGGCCTCCTCAACGCCGGCTACACCCGGCAGCCCGCCGTCGCCTACTTCGAGAAGACGGAGCCGCTGCACGGACCGGCCGCCGGCCTCCTCGACGACCTCGGCGGCCGCTTCCTCCCGAGCGACCTGTGGGACAAGGTCGCCGGCATGGAGAGGGAGAAGGACCTCATCGAGCGGCGCGTGGTGCTGCCCCTCGCCGAGCCGGAGCGGGCCGCCTCGCACGGCGTGCGCCCGCCGCGGGCCATCACCCTCTTCGGCCCGCCCGGAACCGGCAAGACCACCTTCGCGCGGGCGATCGCCTCCCGGCTGGGCTGGCCCTTCGTGGAGCTGCTGCCCTCCCGCCTCGCCGACGAGGGCAACCTGGCGGCCGCGCTGCGCGACGCCTTCGCCCGGATCGCCGAACTGGAACGGGTGCTCGTCTTCATCGACGAGGTCGAGGAGATCGCGCCCGTGCGCACCGAGCCCGCCCAGCCGGGCGGCATCCACGGCGTCACGAACGAACTCCTCAAGCTGATACCCGGCTTCCGGGAGGGCGACGAGCGGCTGCTGGTCTGCGCGACGAACTCCGTCCGCTCGCTCGACCCGGCCTTCCTGCGGCCCGGGCGCTTCGACTACCTGATCCCGATCGGCACCCCGGACGCCGGGGCGCGCGCCGCGATCTGGTCGCGCTACACGGCCGGGAGGGCCGACGTGGACGTGCCGGCGCTGGTGGCGGCGACCGAGCTGTTCACCCCGGCCGACATCGAGCACGCGGCGCGGATCGCGGCGCAGGTGTCCTTCGAGCGGGACCTGGAGGCGGTGGGGGCGCGGGGCGCGGCCGCCGCGCAGCTCGGCGCGACCACCCGGGACTACCTGGAGGCGATCGCCCAGTGCCGGCCGACGGTGACCCCGGCGATGACGGGCGAGTTCGAGGCGGACATCACCGCCCACGCCCGGTTCTGAACTCCGTCCCCCCGGTTGCGGCGGGGGGACGGGAACGAAGCGGCCCGCAGCCACTCCCCAAAGCGGCTGCGGGCCTCCCCGCGCGGACTCGGCATCCGTGCGGGACGGCCACGTTCCGGTTGGGGTGTCGCCGGCTGGAACGTGACGCGCAGGGGTGCCTGAGGGCGTCCTGCACGCCCTCGTCAACACCTGCGAGTCAACCAGCGGGCGGTACCGCGGCGCTTCGGCCGGACGGCCACGTCCACCCGGCCGGAAGGAGGACGGGACGGGACGACGGCGGGCCTTCCGGCCCGGCTTTCCCTTATGGGCGGCAGCGGTAGGTGAACTCCACCGACGCCGAGCGCCGTACGGGCTCGATCAGCTGGAGTTCGGCCCGGGCCGGGTAGCTGCCCGTGCCGTGGAAGGTCCACAGCAGGTGCAGCGTGGCCTGCTTCCGGCCGCTCGGCACCCGCTCCGTGAGCTCCTCCGACCGGGTGCCGTCGCTGCGGACCCAGCGGTAGACGAGGGTGCCCGGGCGTCCGTTCGTCGAGACGAAGGCCACCACGTCGGCGGCCGCGTCGCAGCCGGGTCCCTGCTGGTCGGTGCTGACCTTCAGGTCCCGTACCTCGACGGACGGCCCGTACCGCTGCCAGCCCAGGAACCCGAGGACCAGGGCCAGCACCACGACGGCGAGGGTGTACCGGCGCCAGCCCCCGCCCCGGCGCGGCCGGGTGGCCGCCGGACCCGGGACCAGCGGGAACGGGGCGGGCATGGCGGCCGTCACCCCGGGACCGAAGCGCAGTACGGAACCCTCGACCCGGTCGGGGGCGGCGTCCGCGGGCGGCGGGGGACCGGAGAACCAGTGACTGCCGAGGACGGTGGCGCTGTACTCGTCGTCGTCGCCCGCGTGCGGGGCGCGGGAATCGCTCATCGCGGCGGCTCCGGCTGCTGGCAGCGGTACAGCAGCTGCGAGTCGGACGCCGAGGAGTTCCCGGCGGCGGGCTTGGTGGTGACCCGGACCCCGCCGTAGCAGCCGTGGCCACGGCTGAAGAAGTGGGTGCGGACCACCGGCGCGGCGGACCCCGCCGGCACGGTGAACGTCTCGCTGCCGTCGGCCACGCCGAGGGTGCCCGGTGTCGCGCCGAGGAACCACTCCACCGTCACCGTGACGGCGCCGCTGCCCTGCGACGCGACCGACACGGTCGCGTCCCCCCGGTAGACGCCCGGCTTGAGCGAGACGCCGACGTGGGTCACCTTGAGCGTCGGGGTGGGGCTCGGGGTCGGCGTCGGGGACCAGCTCACCGTCGGCGTGGGGCTCGTCGAGTGGCTCGGGCTCGGCGTGTGCGTGTACGAGGGCGACGGGGTCACGGACGGCGAAGGCGAAGGCGACGGCGACGACGTGGGGGAGGCGCTCGGCGACGGCGAGGGACTCGGGGAGGCGGACGCGGTCGCCGAAGGGGCCGGGTGCGGGGACCCGCCCGGCGGCGCCGGGCTCGTGGTGGCGAAGTCACTGAGCGCCGAGGCACCCGGCGGAGTACCGCCGATGGCATCGGTCGTGAACACCAGCAGCGTGCCCAGCACCAGCGCCAGGCCCGTCGCGATCCAGCCGCCGCGCCCCGGCGCCCAGCCCGACGGACCCCCGACCGAGGTCGAGGCCACCGAGGTGGTGCCCGCCGCCGCGGCGCCCGCCGAGGGGAACAGCAGCGGCAGCAGGGCGGCCAGCGCGGCCAGCTTGCGCTGCCCGCGCTGCTCCCAGTCCGGACCGTAGGCGGCCAGGGCGACCCCCTCCAGCTCGGCCACGAACGCCTCGGCGTTCTCCGGTCGCTGCTCCGGCAGCTTGGCGAGACCGCGCCGGATCAGCGGGCGCACCGGCTCCGGGGCCTCGGTCTCGGGGACCGGCGCCTCGATGTGCTGGACGGCGAGCTCCGCGAAGTTCTCCCCGTCGTAGGGCTTGCGGCCCGTCAGGAACTCGAAGAAGGTCGCGGTCGCCGCGTACACGTCCGCCGTCGGCGAGGCGGGCCGGCCCTGCCACTGCTCGGGGGCCATGTAGGCGGGCGTGCCCGCGACGCCCGGGGTCGTGCCGCGGCCCGCCGCGATCCCGAAGTCCACGAGCTTGGAGGAGCCGTCCGCGGAGACCAGGACGTTCTCCGGCTTGTAGTCGCGGTGGACCACGCCGGCCCGGTGCGCCGCGGCCAGCCCCAGCAGGGACCCCTTCAGCACCACCAGCGCGGCCTCGGGCTCGGAGCGCCCGGACTGCTTGAGGAGCGCGCGCAGGGAGATCCCGTCGACCAGTTCCATCACGATCGCGGCGCCGCCCGGCGCCTCGACGTACTCGTACAGTCCCACCACGTACGGGGAGCCGAGGCCGCCGAGGAGCCGCGCCTCCGCCCGGAACTCCCGGACGAAGGCGGGGTCCTCGCGCAGCCGGTCGCTGAGGTACTTCACGGCGACCGCGGTGCCCGTGCCGTCGTGGACGGCGAGCACCACCCGGCCGCTGCCGCCCGCACCGAGCTCCCGGACCTCGCTGTAGCCCGGTACCGTCCATTCACCGCTCATCGTTCGCCCCCGTCCGTGGCATCGCCGCGTCCCCGCACCGGTCGAACCCGACCGGCCACCACCAGGGACACGGTTTCCGCCACGGCCGGTTCCCAACCGGAGGGGGTGTCTCGAAGCGTGGTGAGCGGTCCGGTCAGGCCGCGGCCGCGACCGCGCCGATCATGGCGTGCAACCGGTCGGCCGCGGCCCGCCCGAAGGACGGGTCGTTGATGTGGGTGTCGTAGTCGTAGAGCCGGGCGGCACTGCCCCGCAATCCGTCGCGCAGCGCCGAGAACAGGGCCCGGTCCGCGCCGGGGTCATGGTAGGGCCCGCCCGGCGCGCCGAGCGTGGACAGTCCGCGCAGTGGGACGCAGACCGCCGTGGGGCCCGTCGCGCCGCGGAGTTTGGCGGCGACCCGGCGTCCGAGCTCCGTGCATTCGGACTCCGTCGTACGGATCACCGTGATCGAGGGGTTGTGGACGCGGACCCTGCGGTAGCGGGCCCGTTCCGGCAGGCTCTCCAGCGGCCCGAACTTCACCATGTCCAGCGCGCCCAGGCTCACCACCTGCGGGATCCCCGCCCGCCCGGCCGCGGTGAGCCGGTCCGGTCCGGCGGTGAGGATGCCGCCGCACAGGTCGTCGGCGAGCTCGCTGAGCGTGAGGTCCAGCACGCCCGCGAAGATCCCCTGACCGGCCAGGGTCTCCAGGGTGCGGCCGCCGGTGCCGCTGACGTGGAAGACCAGGACCTCGTAGCCCAGTTCCGTCAGCCGCTCCCGGGCCGCGTCCACGCCGGTCGTCGTCACCCCCGCCATGCTCGCGGCGATCAGCGGCCGCGGGCCCGCGCCGAGCCGGGCCGGGCGGTCCCGGTCCGAGGCGGCGCGCGCGTAGCCCTTCGCCATCCCGGCGACGGCCTCCACGGCGTTGGCCAGTACCGGGGCGGAGATGCTGTTGATCCCCGCGATGTCCACGACGCTGTACATCATCGTGATGTCGGCGGAGCCGACGTAGGGGGCCACGTCCCCGGACGCCATGGAGGAGACCATCACCTTCGGCACGCCCAGCGGCAGGGCCCGCATCGCGCGGGTCGCGATGGAGGTGCCGCCGCTGCCCCCGATCGCGAGGACCCCGTGCAGCCGGCCCTCGGCGTGCAGGCGTAACAGGGTCGCCTCCGCGCCCTGGGCCATCGTGGTCACGGCCGCGCCCCGGTCGGCGGCCGCGCGCAGTTCCGTCAGTTCCGTTCCCGCTGCCCGGGCCACCGCTTCGCGCGGCACGTCCGCGGGCACCTTGGGTTTTCCCATGATCCCTGTGTCGACCAGCACCACTTCGACGCCGGCGCGCGACAGCCTCTCGCGCAGCCAGCCGTACTCGACACCCTTGGTGTCCAGGGTTCCCACCAGCACGACGTTCGTCATATGTGCAATGTCCATGCAGGTGGGGTTTGTTGGCAAGTAAAGGTCGGGTCAACCCTTCAGAAGTACCAACAGGCGCTCCAGGAACGGGACTTGGGCGCCCATCAGTTTGTTTCTGGCCATCGGGGGAGTGAACCAGGCCACCCGGTCCAGTTCGGGGAACTCCTCCTCGCGGCCCGAGTGCGGCGGCCACTCCATGGTGAAGGTCCCGGGCACCATCAGCGCGGGGTCGAGGTCGGCCTCGACCGCCCAGATGGTCACCAGCTTGCCGCTCGTCAGCCGTACCTCGCCCAGCGGCAGGTAGTCGCCCTCGGGCGGCGGCAGCCCGATCTCCTCGGTGAACTCCCGGCGGGCCGCGTCGCGCGGGGCCTCGTCCGGCCCGTACTCGCCCTTCGGGATGGCCCAGCCCCCCGCGTCCCGCCCGGCCCACAGCGGACCGCCCATGTGGCCCAGCAGCACCTCGATCGCGGGGCCGGGCCCGCCGTCGGCGGTCCGCCGGAACAGGAGCAGTCCGGCACTGCGCTTGTACCTCTTCGGTTCCGTCACGGATCCATCCATGCCCCGCCGGGAGCACTCTCAGTGATCGGATTCCACGCTCCGTGTCCCGCGGGTCAGTGCGCGTGCGGGCCCTGCCGGTGCACCGGGCCGTGGGCGTCGGCGCAGTGCGGATCGCCCGCCGGGTCCTCGCCCGCCCGGCCGACGGAGAGCAGCTCCTCCCGGACGTGGTCCACCTGGAGGGTCGTGTGGGTGATCCCGTACTCCTTCTCCAGCAGGGCCTCCAGGTCGCGGCGCACCGCGTGGCAGTCGCCCTCCGGCTCCACCAGGACGTGCGCGGAGAGCGCCGCCTGGCCGGAAGTGATCGTCCAGATGTGCAGGTCGTGCACCTCGGTCACCGGGGGGTGCCCCACGAGCCGGTCACCGACCGCGTCGGGGTCCACGTTGGCCGGCGCGGCCTCCAGGAAGATCCGGCCCGACTCGCGGACCAGCCCGTAGCCCGCCTTGACCATCAGCACCACCACGACGAGCGAGGCGATCGCGTCGGCCTGGACGAAACCGGTGGTGAGCACGATCAGACCGGCCACGGCCGTCCCGATGAAGGCGAACAGGTCGTTCAGGATGTGCTGGTAGGCGCCCTCGACGGCCAGCGAGGACCGGTTCGCCCGGGAGATGCACCAGGCCGCCGCGATGTTGACCACGATGCCGGCGAGCGCCGTCACCAGCACCAGCCCGCCCTCGACCGGCGGCGGATCCAGGAGGCGGCGTACCGCCTCGTACGCCAGCCAGACCGCCAGCAGCAGCAGCGTCAGTCCGTTGGCCTGCGCGGACAGTATCTCGGCCCGCTTGAGGCCGTACGTGAAACCGCCGCGGGCCGGCCGGGCCGCCAGCCGCATCGCGATCAGCGCGAGGACGATCGACACCGCGTCGGTCAGCATGTGCGCGGCGTCGGAGATCAGCGCCAGCGAGTGCGCCATGACGCCGATGACCACCTCGACGGCCATGAACCCGCAGATCAGGGTGAGGGCGATCGCCAGCCAGCGGCGGTCCGCGTCCGGATCGACGCCGTGGCCGTGCCCGCCGGGGCCGTGCTCGTGGCCCCCGTGCGCGCGCCCGCCGTGATCGTGCGCGTGTTCGTGCCCGCTCATCGTTTCCCCCGTCTGTTCGGTTCCGACGCGTGAAGTGAAGCGCACCTCGACGAGATCGGCAAAGGCTGCAACGGGGACCGTTGTCATTACCTTTAAGGCCCTTCTGACCTGCGGTTATGCCGGTCGGTCCGGCTCATGGGAAAATCTGTCCATGGTCCAGCGCCCCGGTGTGCCGACCGCACCCGAACTCGTCCTGGAAACCGCCCGCGGCTCCACCGAGATGAGCCCGGGACGGACCTACCACGTCGGCCGCGACCCCCTCTGCGAGATCTGCCTCGACGACGCCCGCGTCTCCTGGCACCACGCCGTCCTGCGCCCCGACGGAGACCACTGGACCGTCGAGGACGAGGGCAGCACCAACGGCACCTGGGCCGACGGCCACCGCGTCCACGCGTGGAGCGTCGGCCCCGGCAGCGAACTGCGCTTCGGCAGCGCCGACGACGGCCCGCGCGCCGTCCTCGTCGGCCGTCCGCCCCCGGCCCCGACCCCACCCCCGCCCCCGGCACCCGCCCCCGCAGCGGTCCCGGACCCCGTGGTGGACCCCATGGTCGATCCCGCCGTCGGCGCCCGGCCCTCCGGCGTCCGGGGCCCCTCCCTGACCGGCACCTTCCGCCGCCCCACCAGCGTCCGCCCGCTCCCCGCGCGGACCGCCGTCCGCATCGGCCGGGACCCCGGCAGCGACCTCGTCCTCGACGACCTCGTCGTCTCCCGCCGGCACGCCGAACTGCGCGCCCTCGCCGACGGCACCTACGAGATCACCGACCTCGGCAGCCACAACGGCACCTACCTCAACGGAACCCGCGTCGAACGGGCCCCCGTCACCGAGGGCGACATCGTCGGCATCGGACACTCGGCGTTCTGCCTCGTCGGCGACCGCCTCCAGGAGTACGTCGACACCGGCGAGGTCTCCCTCGACGTGCAGGACCTCGCCGTCACCGTCGACCACGGCCGCAAGACCCTCCTCGACCACGTCTCCTTCCCCGTCGGCGCGAAGTGCCTGCTCGCCGTCGTCGGCCCCAGCGGCGCCGGCAAGTCCACCCTCCTCGGCGCCCTCACCGGACTGCGCCCCGCCGACCACGGCAGCGTCCTCTACGACGGCCGCGACCTCTACCGCGACTACGCCGAACTCCGCAGCCGCATCGGCCTCGTCCCGCAGGACGACATCCTCCACGCGCAGCTCACCGTCCGCCGGGCCCTCACCTACGCGGCCGAACTCCGCTTCCCCCAGGACACCGCGAAGGCCGAACGGCAGGCCCGGGTGGACGAGGTGATCTCCGAACTCGGCCTCGGCCAGCGCGCCGACCAGCCCATCCACAGCCTCTCCGGAGGCCAGCGCAAGCGGGTCTCCGTCGCCCTGGAACTGCTGACGAAACCCTCCCTGCTGTTCCTCGACGAACCCACCTCCGGGCTCGACCCCGGCATGGACCGCTCCGTGATGCACATGCTGCGCGGCCTCGCCGACGACGGCCGCACCGTCATCGTCGTCACCCACAGCGTGCTCAGCCTGGACGTCTGCGACCGCCTGCTCGTCCTCGCCCCCGGCGGACGCATCGCCTACTTCGGACCGCCCGCCGAGGCGCTCGGCTACTTCGGCTTCGCGCAGTGGCCCGAGGCCTTCGAGGCGTTCGAGAACGAGCGGGGCCGCGACTGGGCGCCCCAGTACGCGGCCTCGCCCCAGCACCTCCGGTACGTCGCCGCCGTCGCCCGCCCCCTCCTGCCCGACGGAGCCGGACCCGGCCCGGCCGCCGCGGTGACGCCCCCGCCCAAGGCGCAGAGCTGGGGCTCGCAGCTCTCCACCCTGGTCCGCCGCTACGCGGCGGCCCTCGGCGCCGACCGCACCTTCCTCGCCATCATGATCGCGCTGCCGTTCGTCATGGGAGCCATGGCCCGCGCCCTGGCCGGCAGCAGCCTGACCCAGGAGACCGCGATCAACGCCCTGCTCATCCTGTGCGTCGGCGGCGTCCTGACCGGCGCCGCGAACGCCGTCCGGGAACTCGTCAAGGAACGGGTGATCTACCAGCGGGAGCGGGCCGTCGGACTGTCCAGATCGGCCTACCTGATGTCCAAGGTCGTCGTACTGGGCACCATCACCGTCGCGCAGGCCGTGGTCCTGACCCTCGTCGCCCTCCTGGGGGTGGAACTCGGCGCCCCCGGCGGCCAGGGCGTCTTCCTGCCGCCGCTCCTCGAAATCATCCTGGCCGTCGCCCTGCTGTCGTTCACCGCGATGACGCTCGGACTGCTGGTCTCCGCCCTCGTGAAGAAGGAGGAGGTCACCATGCCCCTGCTGGTCCTCCTCGCCATCGTGCAGGTGGTCTTCTGCGGGGCGCTGCTCCAGCTCGACGGGGTCCCCGTCATCGAACAGCTCGCCTGGTTCGTGCCCTCGCGCTGGGCGCTCGGCGCGATGGCCGGCACCATCGACCTCGGCCGGATCGTGCCCGGGCCGCTCACCGACGACCCCCTGTTCGCCCACTCCGGCGGCGTCTGGCTGCTGAACGTCGGCATGCTGGTGGCCCTGGCGGTCCTGTTCGGGGTGCTCGTCTCCCGGCTGCTGCGCCGGCACGAGCCCGCGATCATGCGGAAGTAGGCCGGATGAACAGCGCACCGGGCGGGCCCGGCGCCGGCTTCCGGCCCACGCACGTCGTCCCGGGCGACGGACTGCCCGCCTGGGAAGCCCCCGACGCCACCCGGCCCACCGCCCCCCTCGACGCCTTCCTGCCGGTACGGCTGCTGACCCGGCGCGGGGAATGGGCGGAGATCCTCTGCTCCAACGGATGGTCCGCGTGGGTCGACGGACGGCTCCTGGTGGCGGTGCCGCAGCCGCCCCCGACGGCCGGCCGGCCCCTCGGGCCGGCCGAGGACCCCGCGCCGCTGCTCGACCGGACCGCCGATGCGCTGGAGCGCGTCCGCCGGGCCGCCGCGGACCTCGCCGCGGGCCGCGTCGACCCCGAGGGCTTCCGGCGCGCCACCCTCGGACTGCGGGCCGGGATCGTCCTCGACGGGGACCGGCTGTGGGTCTACGACGACACGGCGGGACGGTGGATGTACACGGACGGGGGCCGTCTGACGACCTACGCCGCCGACGCGGGACCGGGAGCCCCGCCCGCGCCGGAGCCGCGGCCGCCGGGACCGGACCCCGGGGCAGGGGCCGACGTACCGGAAGTGCCGCACGAGGCCACGCGCGTCGCCGGACCGCCCGACGGGGGAGGGCCGTGACGGGCGGGCCCTCCGGGCCGGTCGGCGAACGGATCGCCGGGTACCTCGTCGAGGGCGAGATCGGCCGGGGCGGCATGGCCGTCGTCTACCGGGCCCGGGACCTGCGCCTGGACCGGACGGTCGCACTGAAACTGCTGGCCCCCGAACTGGCCCGCAACGACACCTTCCGGCAGCGCTTCGCCCACGAGTCGAAGGTCGCCGCGGCCATCGACCACCCCCACATCGTCCCGGTGTTCGAGGCCGGCGAGGCGGAGGGCCTTCTGTACATCGCCATGCGGTACGTCGCCGGCCAGGACCTGCGCGCCCTCCTCGACCGGACGGGCCCCCTGCCGGTCGCGACGGCGGCGCGGATCGCCGGCCAGGTCGCCTCGGCGCTGGACGCGGCGCACGCCCACGACCTGGTCCACCGGGACGTGAAACCCGGCAACATCCTCGTCGCGGAGGGCACCGACAGCGAACACCCGGAGCACGTGTACCTCACGGACTTCGGGCTGACGAAGAAATCGCTGTCGCTGACCGGGTTCACGACCGTCGGGCAGTTCGTCGGGACCCTGGACTACGTGGCGCCGGAGCAGATCGCCGGCAAGCCGGTGGACGGCCGCTGCGACGTCTACAGCCTGGGCTGCGTGGTCCACGAGATGCTGACGGGCGGGCCGCCCTTCCGGCGCGACGACGACCTGGCCCTGCTCTGGGCCCACCAGTACGACGCCCCGCCGCCGCCCTCCGAGGCCAGGCCGGACTTGTCCCCGGAGGTCGACGCCGTCCTGGCGAAGGCCCTCGCGAAGTCCCCCGGGGACCGCTGGGACGACTGCCTGGCCTTCACGACGGCCCTGCGCCGCGCCGGACCGGCCCGCCACCGCCCGCACGCACCGGAGCATCCCCCGCCGCCCCCGGCCTGGGCCCTGCCGGTGTTCGGGGGGCGGGAGGGGACGGGGCAGAGGCCGCGGACGGCGTGAGCCGGTCCGGGCCGCGGGGTCAGGGCCTCAGGGCCTCAGGGCCTCATGGCCGGGCAGGGGCGTCGTCGACCGGGCCGCGGCGGTGCGGGCGGCGGGCCAGGAGGGCGCCGAGGAAGCCCGCCAGGGCGCCCCAGAGCAGGGCGAGGCCGACCGTGCGGCCCAGCAGCGGGAGCAGTTCGACCGAGCCGCCGAGTCCGTCGGCCGTGCCGATGCCCAGCAGGGAGAGCCCGAACTGGGCCTGCACCCGGGCCAGCAGGCACACCGTCAGCGTGCCGAGTGCCAGGGCCACCGCCAGATGGAGGGCGTGCTGCCGCGGCCGTACGTGCGCGGGGGAGCGTACGGCGGCCAGCACGCCCGTGCCGAGCAGCAGCACGGCCGCCACCGGCACCAGCCACCAGGCCCGGGGGTCCCGCTCCGCGAGGGCGGCCACGTCCACCGTGGACCGTTCCTGCCCGCGCAGGACCTCGTCCAGCAGCCGGGGCACCGGCAGCCCGAACGGCCCCTCGGCCCTGCCCTGCCAGGCCCCGCCGAAACCGAGGGTGAGGGCGGGCCAGGCGAGGTTCGGCAGGCCGAGCAGGAGCACCGCCAGGGTGCGGCCGCCGTGCCCCTGGGTCAGCGCGACCACGAGGCCGGCACCGAGGCCGAGGAGCACGTACGCGAGCAGCAGCAGGGCCGTGGCGAACGCGGCCGGGCGCACGGCCGCGTGGAAGCGGACCAGCCCGGCCGGGAGCGGAGCGCGCCGCGAGACCAGCAGGGAGATCAGCAACAGGCCCAGGATCCAGAGCAGTCCGAAGAAGAGGGTCGCGGGCAGGTCGGCCCGGAAGCCCGCGGTGGGCGCGGAGTCGAGGAGTTCGCCGATCTCGCCGAGCGGGGAGTCGCCCGTGGACAGGCCGAAGTCCTGGCGGGCGAGGAGGGCGGTGCCGAGCAGCGCGAGCAGCCACAGGAGCGTCAGGCGGCCCGCGCGCAGCAGGAGTTCGCCGGGGCCGGCGACCGCCCGGTTGTGCAGGGGGCGCAGGAAGAGCGAGCCCGCGGTGAGCGCGCCCGCGAGGGACACCGAGAGGGGAACCACGGACAGGCTCGCGTCCGCTTCGGCCAGGAACCCGGCCCCGCCGGTCACCTCCACCGCTCCGCCGGCCGCCATCACCACCACCGCGGCCACCACCCGGGGGAAGGCGCCGCCCGGAAGGTCGCCCGCCCCGGCGCAGGCCAGCCCGGCCGCGGCCACCGCGGCCATCACCACGAAACCCGCCAGGACGGCGACGAGGGCGTCCCGCCAGGCCCTCGGAGAGGTACGGCTCACCCTGCAACGGTAGGCATCCCCGGCTTGCGGCCACCACCTGAACGCCGCACACAATGGCGACGAGAGTCCGACAGCTCCGTATCCGCCCGGTCTGCCGACGGCCCGTTCACCTGGGGAAGAGAGCCTGTGACCACGCAACCCTCCGGCGAACGCCCGCCGCAGCCGAACGACCCGCCCTCTCACCGGCCGACGCCGGGCACGTCCCCGTCGAACCGGCCCCCGCCCGGGGGCGAGCCGCCCTCGGGGCCCTCGGCGTCCGGTTCGGGCCCGTCCTCTCCGGAGCGGCCGACCGGGCCGCCTTCGGGGCCGCTCGCCGGCCCGCCCGCGGATGGCTCGTCCGGCGCCGGCCAGGGCCCGCCGCCTCCGCCGGGCCCGCCCGTGGCCCCGGGCGGCTCGTCCGGCGGACCCTGGTGGCGTTCCGTTCCCCGGCTGGCGACGGCGATCGTGGCGCTGGCCGCCGTCGCCGCCCTGGTGGTGGTACTGACGCGTCCGGGCGGGGGCGGCACCCCCACGCCCGGCGAAGCGGGCGGTGAGGTGTTCCTCCAGCCGGCCGCCGCGACCGGACCGGCCCCGTTCACCGAGTCGACGGCCGCGAAGGAGGCCACCGTGCCTCCCGCGAGCAGACCGCCGTCCCCCTCACCCGTACGGAGTACCGGGGCCCCCCTCGCCATCCGCAGCGTCACGGGGTCCACTCCCGGCCTGTACGGCGGCACGCAGGACATCGCCAGCTGCGACGTCGAGAAGCAGATCGCGGTGCTGTCGGCGGAACCGGCCAAGAACCGGGCCTTCGCCGCCGCCCTCGGCATCCGGCCGGCGGCCGTACCGGGCCACCTGCGCGCCCTGACCCCCGTACAGCTGGCCCTGGACACCCGGGTCACCAACCACGGCTTCCGCGACGGCAGGGCCGTCCCCTACCAGGCGGTGCTCCAGGCCGGGACGGCCGTCCTCGTCGACGACCGGGGCGTGCCGCGGGTCCGCTGCGCGTGCGGGAACCCGCTCGGGGTCGCGGTCGCGCTCGGGCCGGACGCCAAGAGGCACGGGCGGCCGTGGAGTTCCTACCGGCCGCAGGACGTCGTGGTGATCGCCCCCTCCGTGAAGGTCGTCAACAAGATCGTCATCTACGACCACGAGGGCCGCCGCTGGTTCGAGCGCGAGCGCGGCGCCGACCCCGAGCCCGACCGGCCCGTCCCGCCGCCGGTCATCCCCAAGCCCGTGTACACCACACCACCGGTGACCCCGCCGCCGCCCGACTCCTCGCCGCCGGACTCCTCGCCCCCGGACTCCTCGGCCCCGGATTCCTCGGCCCCGGATTCCTCGGCCCCGGATTCCTCGCCGCCCGCCACCGATTCCGGCAGCCCCGACGGCACCACCCCCTCAGACAGCCCGGCGGACCCCCCTTCGGACGAGTCCCCCGCCCCGCCCGAGGACTCCCCGCCCGAGAACTCCCCGGCCGATCCGCCCGGCGAGTCGTCCCCGGGCGTCTCCGACGGACCGTCGGCGAGGTCGCGGGCACCGGGGCTCACCGACGACTCCGGCACCCCGCCGGGAACACCGGCCTCCAGTCCGGCCGCCCCGCCGAAGCCCGGCCTCGCCGGCCGGCCGACCACCACCCCGCCCCCACACCGCCCGGGCCTGACCACGACCCCCTGACGCACGGCGCGGGCGCCGCGCGGTGCGTCAGCCGAGGGAAGCGCCGAACCCGCCTGCCATGGCCTCCTCCTTCGGGACGGTGACCTTCCCCCGGTGGCTGACCTCGACCTGATAGAAGCGTGCGCCCGTCGGTACGCCGGTGACGGTGACCGGGAAGTCGCACGTCAGCCCTTCCCGGGCGCCGGCGCCCAGCGAGCCGGTGGCCACCACCTTTCCGGCGTCGTCGTAGACGGTCACCGAGGCCCCGGCCCGGATGTCCTTGTAGCCGCCCTTGCCCGCGCACCCGCCGCCCGAGAGGCTCAGGAACCCGTCGCTGTCGCTCAGGGCCATCTTGCCCGTCAGGGTGAAGGTCTTCTCCGCCGCCGAACCGCCGCCGCCCCACGGCAGCGACCACACGAACGCCGCTCCGGCGAGGAAGCCGAGCACGCCCGTGCCCACCGGCAGCACCCACCGTCGGGCCGCCCCGGCAGGGCCGGGGACGGCCGGGGGCGAGGCCGGAACCGGAGGAACGGGTGGTCCCGGCTGCGCGGGCAGTACCGGGACCGCCGCCGGGTCCGCCGCCGGGGCTTCCTCGCGCCCTGCGGGCATGGTCGGGCCACCGGTCGGCTCCGGGGGCGTGGTGTCGGTGTCCGTCAAGGCGTGCCGCTCTTTCTGCCGGGCGTACCGGCTCCGCCGCCGGCACAGGTGCGGCGGCAGTGTGCCGGAACGGGAGCGCGCCGGTCCACTGGGGTCCGCCCGTCGGACGGGCCGGTGATCCGGCTCTGCGCATGCCGAGGGCGGGGGAGGGGTGAGACCCTGGCTGCATGGACCAGCGGGGAGGAACCCCCGAGGTCGACTGGCCCGCGCGGCCGGACACGAGCCTCGCGCTCAACCGCATGGGTACCTTCGACTGGGACCTCGACAGCGGGCGGATGCACCTGGACGCCACCGCCCTGGAGGTCCTCGACCTGGACCCGGAGGAGTTCAGCGGAACTCCCGCCGGGCTGCGCGGCCGTGTCGCGGCGGGCGAGGAGGACCGGTACGACCGCCGCGTCGAAGAGGCCCTCCGGGACGGCCGCAGCCACTACGGCGTCTACTTCCGCACCCCACGCGACGGCGGAACCTCCTGGATCCACGCCCAGGGCCACATCCTGCGCGACCCGGACGGCCGCGCGTACCGGGTCATCGGGATCCTCCGCGACGCCGACCGCGACCCGGGCGAACCCGGCGCCGCCGGGGAACGGGACGAGGGACGGCGCAGGCTGACCGGCGTCGTCGAACGGACCACCGCGATCCTCGCCCACGCCCGCACCGTCAACGACGTGACGGACGTCCTCAAGGACCGCGAGGCCCTCAGCCACCTCGGAGCCGTCAGCGTCATGCTCGGCGTCGTCGACGGCGGCCGCATCCACCTCGTCGCCGAAGGCCAGCTGGGCTCGTACGTACCGGAGATCGAGTACACGCGCATCGACGCCCAGCTCCCGATGAGCGAGGCCGTACGGACCCTCCAGTCCGTCTACATCGCCTCCCGTGAGGAGTTCCTGCGGCGCTACCCCCAGCTGTGGCCGTACATCGAGCCGCTCTCCGTGCGCAGCGGGGTCTACCTTCCGCTGATCGCCCAGGGCCGGCCCGTCGGCGCGCTCGGACTGCTCTACGCGCGCGACGGGGACTTCACCACCGAGGAACGCAACCTCCTCGTCGCGCTGGCCAGCGGCATCGCGCAGAGCCTCCAGCGGGCCATCCTCTTCGAGCAGGAACACGACCTCGCCGAGAGCCTCCAACGGGCCATGCTGCCGCGCCGCATCCCGGACGTGCCGGGCGCGCGGATCGCCGTGCGCTACCGGGCCGCCCGCACGGGGCGGGACGTCGGCGGGGACTGGTACGACGTGATCCCGCTCGGCGGCGGCCGCGTCGGCGTGATGATCGGCGACGTCGAGGGCCACGACACGGACGCGGCCGCCGTCATGGGCCAGTTGCGCATCGTGCTGCGCGCCTACGTCCTGGAGGGCCACACCCCCGGCACGGCCATGGCGCGGGCCTCCGCCTTCCTGCGCGAACTGGCCACCGACCGCTTCGCCACCTGCACCTACGCCGAGGTCGACCTCAACACCGGCACGCTGCGCATGGTCCGGGCCGGCCATCTCGACCCGGTCGTACGGCGGGGTGACGGCAGCTGCCACCGCATCCAGGTCGCGGGCGGCCTCCCCCTGGGCCTGCCCCCGCGCGACCGGCCGGGAACCGGCTCCGGCTACCCCGTCGCCACCCTCGAACTGCACCCCGGGGACACCCTGCTGCTCTGCACGGACGGACTGATCGAACGGCCCGGCGGCGACTCCGAGACCGGCATGCGGGAACTCCTGGAAGCCACCCGCACGGGCCCGGCCGACGTCGAGGAACTCGCCGACGTACTGTGCGACCTCGTCGGGGACGCGGGCGGCGGGGACGACATGGCCCTGCTCGTGCTGCGCCGGCGCGGAGCCATCGGCCCGCGCGGCGGCGGCCCGCTGCGCCAGCGCCTGACACCCGGCGACCCGGACGGCCCGGCGATGGCCCGCCACCTGATCCGGGCCGCGGTCGCCGCGTGGGGCGCCTGGGAACGGGCGGACGAGATCGAACTGGCGGCGGACGAGCTGATGACCAACGCCCTGGTCCACACCGACGGCGGCGGCCAGGTCGGCCTCCGGCTGACCGCGGACGGCCGCATCCGGATCGAGGTGGAGGACACGAGCAGCGCCCTGCCGCGCCGCCGCGAAGCCGGGGACTGGGCGGTGTCCGGCCGCGGCCTGATGCTCGTGGACCGGCTCGCGGACGCCTGGGGCGTGGAGCCCCGGGGCAGCGGGAAGCGCGTCTGGTGCGAGTTCGCCGTCCCCGCCCCGGCACCGGCCGTACGGGAGGACGCGGAGGAGGCCCCGGGCCTCCCCCGTCCGGAACCGGAACCGGAAACGGACCTGGGGCCCGGGCCGGCCGGAACCCCCGAGGTCCCGGGGCGGGACGGCTGAACCCCGGCCGTTCAGCGGCAGAGGGCCGTGTCCACGACCTTCTCGACGCGCCTCGTGCCCGCCCCGTCGACCGGAATCGCGGTCACGGTGACGGTGGCGGCGCGGCCGTCGTCGGTGACCCCGCCCCGGGTCTCGTACCCGTCGATGTCACCGCCGTGGCCCCACTGGACACCGCCGCACGACAGCGGCCTGCTCATGATCCCCAGCCCGTATCCGGCGCCGGTGTCCCCGATGGGGACGGTGGTGCGCATCTGGGCGAGCTGTGCCGGCGGAAGGAGACGGCCGGCCAGGAGCTCGGCCAGGAACCGGTTGACGTCGGAGTTGGTGGAGATCATCTGGCCCGCCGCCCAGGCCACGGACGGGTCGAGTTCCGTGACGTCGCGCAGGGGCGCGCCCGCCGCGTCCCGGGCGTAGCCCTGGGGGTGACGTTCCCGGAAGGTCATGTCACCGGGGGCGGGGAAGTAGGTGTGGCGCAGCCCGATGCGCCGGACGACGCGCCGGTCCACCTCCTCCGCGAGCGGCCGGCCGGTGACCTTCTGGACGATCAGGCCGGCCACCACGTAGTTCGTGTTGCTGTACGACCAGCCCTTCCCGGCGTCGAAGACGGCCTTGCGCCGGAAGGCGACGTCGAGGATGTCGCGGGGTTCGAAGTAGCGGTGCTCGCGGATGTCGTCGGCGACGAGGTCCTCGTACTCGGGAAGTCCGCTGGTGTGCTGGAGGAGTTGACGGACGGTGATGCGGCCGCCGTCGAACCCGTCCCCGCGGACGAGACCCGGCAGGTAGGTGTCGACCGTGGCGTCGAGGCCGATCCTGCCCTCGCCCACGAGCTGCAGGACGACCACCGCGGTGAACGTCTTGGTGCTGCTGCCGATCCGTACCTGACCGTCGACGGGCACCTTCGATCCGGTGGTCACGTCGCCCACCCCCGCGGTATAGCTGCGGGTACGGCCCTCGCGGTCCTTGACGCTCGCCAGCGCGGCGGGCAGCCCGTCGGCGTGCACCAGGGCGTCCAGGCCCTGCTGGACGGTGTCCGGCCGGGCGGCGGCGAACGCCGTCGGCGGCGCCACTGCCCCCGACGCCAGGACGCCGAGGGCGAGCGCGGCCGCGGCCGCCACGACCCGGCGCCGGCCCGTTCGCCGCCGGCCGGAAGAACGAGGCCTGTGCCATGACTGTTCGCGCACGAGTCAACTCCTACGGAAAGGTTGGGGAAACCGGCGGTGTGCGCCGGTCCCAGCCTGTCCGCTTGCGGCCGCCCCGGACGATCCCGCTACCGCCAAGATCGAGAGGGGGATACCCCCCCGGGTGCGGGCCCTTCCGAGGAGTTCGACGGCAAGGCCTAGAGCCGTACGAGCGTGACCTCGGTGGCCTTCACGCTCGTCCAGACCGCCGCGCCGTCGGTCACGCCCAGTTCGGCGGCGGCCTCCGGGGTGATCTCCGCGACCAGGTCGGGTGCTTCGGCCGAGGCGATCAGCACGCGCAGCCGGCTTCCGACGGCGGTGATCTCCCGGACCGTGCCGGGCCAGATGTTGCGGGGGCTGCCGCCCGGGCGGTCCCGGTACAGGGACACCGCCTCCGGGGCGATGATCGCCAGCGCCTCGGCCCCCTCGGGCAGTGCCTCCGCCACCACCAGCCGGCCGCCGCCCGCGAGGGCGAGGCCCTCGGCGGACGCGGTCCCCGGCCAGGCGTTGCGGCCGAGCATCCGGGCCACCCACGGGGACCGCGGATGCCGGGTGACCTCCGACGGCGGGGCGTCCTGGAGGGTCCGGCCGTCGGCGAGTACGAGGACCCGGTCGGCCAGCGACACCGCCTCGACGGGGTCGTGCGTGACGATCAGGCAGACGCCGCCGAAGCCGGCCAGGTGCGTGCGCAGGGTGTGCCGGACGCGGGCCCGGGTCGTCTGGTCGAGGGCGGCGAGGGGCTCGTCGAGCAGGAGCAGGCGGGGGCGGGCGGCCAACGCCCGGGCGAGTGCCACGCGTTGGGCCTGTCCCCCGGACAGCTGGGACGGCTTGCGGTGGGCGAGGTGGCCGACCCCGAGCCGCTCCAGCCACGCCCGGGCCTCGTGGCGGGCGGCCTTCCGCTCGACTCCGCGCGCGCGGAGTCCGTACGCCGTGTTCGCGAGGGCGGTGAGGTGCGGGAACAGGGCCCCGTCCTGGGGCACCCAGGCCACCTGCCGCTTGTGCGGGGGCAGGGCGGTCACGTCCGTGTCGCCCAGGCGGAGTTCGGCGTGGGCGCGGGGGGTGAGGCCGAGCAGGGCGCGCAGCAGGGTGGTCTTGCCGGCGCCGTTCTCGCCGACGACGGCGATGGTGGTGCCGGGTTCGGCGTCGAGGGTCAGCCGGTTGAAGCCGGTCACCTCGGCGTGCAGGGGCCAGCGTTCCCCCTCGGACCCGGTGGCCCCGGCCGGCGCCGGCGGGACGCCGGGGACCTCGGGGGTCCCCGCCGCGGGCTCCTCGGCCACGGGCGGGGCCTCGGCCGCGGTACGGGCGACGGGGGTACCGGTCCAGCGGCCGCGCAGGGCGATCAGTACGCCCATGGCGATGGCGAGCAGCAGCAGGGACACCGAGGTGGCGGCCTCCGGCTCGTCCTGGAGCAGCAGGTAGACCTGGAGGGGGAGGGTCTGCGTGGTGCCCGGCAGGTTCCCGGCGAAGGTGATGGTGGCGCCGAACTCGCCGAGCGCGCGGGCCCAGGTGAGGGCCGCGCCGGCGATCAGCCCCGGGGCGACCATGGGCAGGGTCACGGTGAAGAACACCCGTACCGGAGAGGCGCCGAGGGAGGCCGCGGTCTCCTCGTAGCTCTGCTTGAGCCCGCCGAGCGCGCCCTCCAGGCTGATGACCAGGAAGGGCATCGCGACGAACGTGGCCGCCACGACGGCGCCGGAGGTGTGGAAGGGCAGCGTGATGCCGAAGGTCTCCTCCAGCCAGGGCCCGAGCAGCCCGCGCCGTCCGAAGCCCAGCAGCAGGGCCACACCGCCGACGGTCGGGGGCAGCACCATCGGCAGCAGGACCAGGGAGCGCACGAGGGCCTTGCCCCTGAACTCGACGCGGGCCAGCAGCCAGGCCAGCGGCACTCCGAGGAGCAGCGACAGGCCGAGCGCCCACAGGGACACCAGCAGCGAGAGCTTCAGGGCCTCGACCACGCCGGGGCTGGTGAGGTGGGTGCCGAGTTCGCTCCACTGGGTGCGGGTGAGGATGCCGACGAGGGGCAGCAGCAGGAACGCGACGGCGAGCAGCGCGGGAAGCGCCAGCGTCAAGGGGGGCCGGGTGCGGGTACGGAGTCTGCTCATGGGGGTTCCTGGCTGGAGCTGCTGGGACCGGGACCGGCACCGGGAGGCGCCGGGGACGAAGCCTACGGAGCGCGGGCGGCGGGGACACGCGCCGCGGGGGCACGTGTCGAGGAGGCGGGTGTCGAGGAGGCGGGTGCGGAGGGGGCACGCGTCGAGGGGACTGCCCGTCCCCCCGGACCGGGCAGCCCCCTCGGCGTCGTGCGGTGTGCGGGTTACGGCTTCTGGAAGCCCGCGTCCTGGAGGATCTTCTGCGCCTCGGGGCTGCTCAGCCAGGTCACGAACGTGGCCGCGGCCTCGGCGTTCTTGGACTGCTTGAGCGTCGCGGCCGGGTAGGAGGCGACGGCGTTCTGGTCGTCCGGGATGTCGACCGTGACGACCTTGTCGCCGGACTTGGCGGAGTCGGTCTTGTAGACGAGGCCGGCGTCGGCCTCGCCGAGCTCGACCTTGCTCAGGACGGCGCGGACGTTGGGCTCCTGGGAGACCGGCTTCACCTCGATCTTCTGGGCGTCGAGGATCTGCTTGCTGTAACGGCCGACGGGGACCTCGGGCGCCGCGAGGACGACCTTGATCTTGGAGTCGGCCAGGTCCTTCAGGTCGTCGATCTTGAAGGGGTTGCCCTTGCCCGCCGCGATGACGAGACGGTTCTTCGCGATGATCGAGGCGTCGTTGGTCTCGGCCTTCAGGCCGTCCATGGTCTTGGTGTCGGCGGTCACCAGCGCGTCCGCCGGGGCGCCCTGCTTGACCTGGGCGGCGAGCTCCTGCGAGCCGGCGAAGGAGATGGTGACCTTCGTGCCCGGGTGGGACTTCTCGTAGGCCTCCTTCGCGGTCTTGAAGACGTCGGTCAGGGAGGACGCGGCGAGGACCGTCAGGTTCGCGCCCTTGGCCTCGGCCGGGGCGGAGGCGGACGCGGAGGCGCCGGTGCCGGACTTCTTGTCGTCGCCGCTGCCGCAGGCCGACAGGGGCACGAGCAGGGCCGCGGTGAGCGCGGCGGCGGCGGTACGGCGGGTGAGCATCGGGGACACGGCTGGTGCTCCTCGGTCGGGTCGGCGGCCGGCCGGGTGCCGGGCCGCGTGGTGGTGACCCGCGCCGGTGACGGGCGGAGCGGGTGGTGAGGTGAGGGGGAGAGCGGAGAGGAACGGGGAAGGGCGGAGCGGAGGAGGGGCGCGGAGCGCGGACGGGCCGTGCGGGATCAGGCGCGGTCGACGTGCACGCTGGTGGACTTCACGCGGGCGGTGGCCCGCATGCCGACTTCCAGCCCCAGTTCCTCGACGGCCTCGCGGGTCAGCAGGGAGACCAGGCGGTGGGGACCCGCCTGGATCTCGACCTGGGCGGACACGTCGCCGAGCTTGACCGCCGTGACGATGCCGGGGAAGGAGTTGCGCACCGAGGTGTAGGACTCTCCGTCCTCGATGTGCGCGCCCTGGCCCACCTCCACGGAGAAGGCGGCCAGATCACGGCCGTTGATCAGGCGACGGCCGCCCTCGTCGCGATGGGTCGCGACCCGGCCGGCGTCGGCCCAACGGCGTGCCGTGTCCGGGCTGACGCCCAGCAGGCGCGCCGCCTGTCCGATCGTGTAGGACTGCATGAGCGACAAGGTAGGGGCATCACTCCGGCATTTGCAATTCGTTTGGGGCGATCTCCATCGCAGATGCGGTACACGTTGTGTTATCTGCCAAAACCCATTCCGTCATCGGCCGGGCCGCTCGATAAAGTCGGGGCATGGCTGACGAAAACACGCAGAAGCCGACGACGACGGCGACGGCCCCCGCGGGTCCGGCGGAAGCGGGGAGTGCCCGGGTGGACGCCTGGATCTGGTCGGTCCGCCTGACGAAAACCCGTTCCGTCGCGGCGACCGCCTGCCGGGCGGGTCACGTGAAGGTCAACGGCGAGCGCGCGAAGCCCGCGCAGCCGGTCCGCGCGGGCGACGAGGTACGGCTCTTCCACGCCGGCCGGGAACGCGTCGTGGTGGTGCGGCGGCCCGTGACGAAGCGGGTGGGCGCACCGGTCGCCGCCGAGTGCTTCATCGACAACAGCCCGCCGCCGCCCACTCCCGTCGAGGCCGCCGTGGTCGGCATCCGTGACCGGGGGACGGGCCGGCCGACGAAGCGCGACCGCCGGGAGATCGAGACCCTGCGCGGCCGCTGACGCAGCGGGTCCTGACACGGGCCGGCCCGTACCACCGGCCGGCCCGTGCCGGGTCAGGCCTTGCGGTACGCGTACGCCTCCCCGGCGACGGCCACGACCGCCTCCAGGTCCGCCCCGGCCGACGCGGCGACCACCGCCGCCACCGCCCCTTCCACGAACGGCGCGTCCACCAGCCGGGACCCGGGCGGCAGTTCCCCGTCCTCCAGCAGCGCCTTCACCGTCAGCACCGAACTGCCCAGATCGGCCAGCAGCGCGACCCCGGCACCCCGGTCCGCCGCTGCGGCGGCCGCCAGGATGAGGTCCGCGCTCGTGCCCAGCCCACCGTCGGGCGTACCGCCCGCCGGGGCCACCGGAGCCACCGTGCCGCCGCCCGCCAGCCCCCGTGCGAGCTCCGCCACCGACTCCGCGACCTGTGCGCTGTGCGAGACCAGCACGATCCCGACCAGCGGCCCGGCGCTCACGCGGCGGCCTCCGCGGTGTCGGCCAGCGCGCCCAGCAGCAAGGCGGACGAGGTGGCCCCCGGATCCTGGTGCCCGATGCTGCGTTCGCCGAGGTAGCTGGCCCGGCCCTTGCGGGCCAGCATCGGCACCGTCGCCCGCGCGCCGTTCTCCGCGGCGTCCGCGGCGGCGCGGTACGAGGTGCCGAGCGCTGCCACCCCGGGTACCAGCGCGTCCAGCATCGTCTTGTCGCCCGGCGCCGCACCGCCCAGCTGCGCCACCGCGCCCACGCCCGCGTACAGGGCCTTGCGCAGCTCGTCGTCGGAGACCTCGGCGCCCTCGCCGAGCTCCTTGCCGGTGCGCCGCAGCAGCGTCCCGTACAGCGGTCCGGAGGCGCCGCCGACCGTGGAGATCAGGGTTCGGCCCGCCAGCTGCAGCAGCGCGCCCGGCGGGGCCGCCGGATCGGCGCCGGCCAGGGCGGCCCGTACCGCCGCGAAGCCGCGCAGCAGATTGCTCCCGTGGTCGGCGTCCCCGATGGGGGAGTCGAGCTCCGTCAGCCGGTCCGCCTCACGTTCCACCGCCGCGGTGGCGGCGTCCATCCAGCGCCGGAAGAAGTCTGCGTCACGCACCGGGTCTCCTCGCCTCGCACCTGCCTGGGCCGTCCCCACGCACCCTACGACCGACGGTACCCCCAGCGGCCCCGGCGCAGCGCCGTCACCGTACGGGCGCGTCCCGGCCGCGACGGCCCGGCTCCGGTCGCGCCCGGGGCGGGTGAGCGCGCGCGCCCGGCTCGAGTCCGACGGCCGGGAGGGGCGCTCCGGCCCGGCCGCGCGGGCGGGCGCACGCGCGGTGCGGGCGCGGCTCGGACCGCGGGCAGGGCCGAGGAGGCCCCCGCCGGCGGACCGGTCACGGCCGGGGCACGGTACCAGCCTTTCGGGGGCTTGCCCGGATGTCTATCCGATCGTGACTGCCTTGAGGCCCCGTCACCACGACCGGCGCTAGCGTCCCTTGGCACCCGGGAGTGCGGACACGTCCGGCCGGCCCGTCGTGGCCGCCGGTACGGCCCGCAGCTCTCCTGGCCCCCAGAGCAAGGAGGTACTGTGCCGTCACTGCGTCGGTCGTCCGTCGGCAGCATGTCGCTCGCTTCGAGGCACGTGATCGGGACGGGCATCGTCATCGGCGCCCTCGCCTTCACCCTGATCGCGTTGCTGATTCCCGTGCAGAAGTTCGGCGGTACGTCCGCGGTCGCCGCGACGGCCGCCGGAGATGACGACGGCGCCGGAACCCTGAGCACGGCCTTCGGGCCGCTGACCCCCGCGGACCGGGACTTCGTCCGCAAGGTCCGCCTCGCCGGACTGTGGGAGCTGCCCGCGGGCAACCAGGCCCTGCAACGCCCCACCCGCCCCACGGTGAAGACCGCCGGCCAGCACCTCGTCGAGGGCCACACCGAGCTGGACCGCCGGGTGCTGGAAGTGGGCCGGGCCCTCGGAGTCGACCTGCCGGACCAGCCCAGCGCCCAGCAGCAGGGCTGGCTCGACCAACTGGAGCAGGCCCAGGGCGCCCAGTACGAGCGGCTGTTCGCCCAGCTGCTGCGCCGGGCCCACGGCAAGGTCTTCGCCCTCGTGGCGCAGGTGCGGGCGCAGACCCGCAACTCCATGGTCCGCGCCCTGGCCAACGATGCCAACGCCACCGTCCTGGACCACATCACGGTCCTGGAGGACACCGGGCTGGTCGACTTCGACGGCCTCGCGGACGCACCACCGGCGTCCTCCACCGTTTCCCGACCGACGAAGTGAAGTGATCGCATGAGTAAAAAGGGCCACAAACGCCGCCTCCGGCCGTCCCACAAGGCCCTCGCCGTGGTGACCGCCCTCATCATGGGCGGCGGCGGGGTAGGTCTCCTCGCCCAGCGCGCGTCCGCAGGACAGGACGACCGGGCGCGGACGACCGCCACCATCGACTGCCCCGACGTCGGGGACAAGCTCCGCGACGTCCCCGAGCAGGCGCGCAAGGAGGTCGACGAGAACCTCGCCCAGCTCGACACCCAGGTCGCCGACGCCTACGGCAAGCTCTCCTCGGGCCGCGCCCAGGGCAACGCCCTGCTCGGCGACCTGAAGAACCAGCGCGGCAAGACCATCGGCCGGCTCTCCGACGCGATCGGCCGGAACGGCGCCCGCCCCCAGGGGCTGGAGCCGCTCAGCGCCTGCTCGATGCAGGAGGCCCCGGCCGCCGACGCCGCGGACGTCAAGAACGCCCAGGCCGCGGGGGCCGCACCGGCGGCGGGCAAGGGCGGCGGTGGAGGCCCGGCACGCAGCGACTTCGTCGCCATCGGCTCGGTGAAGCCCAACGTGCGCAAGCCCGCGGCCCGTGGCGGCGCGTCCACGGGATCCTTCTCCGTCCAGTGCGGACGCAACGAGAACGGCCACTTCAACCCGGACAACGTCATCGTCGCGCCGGGCGTCAGCAACGGCGCGCACCACATGCACGACTACGTCGGCAACAAGACCACCGACGCCTTCTCCACCAACAACAGCCTCGCCGCCTCCGGGACCACCTGCACCAACGGCGACCAGTCCACCTACTACTGGCCGGTGCTGCGGCTGCGCGACGGGAAGAAGGAACGGGACGCGGCCGCGCCCGGCGGCGGGCAGGACGGGAACGTCGGCACGATCCTCCAGCCGAAGCAGGTGACGATCGACTTCAAGGGCAGCCCCGTCGGCAAGGTCACGGCGATGCCGCGCTTCCTGCGGATCATCACCGGCGACGCCAAGGCGTTCACCAACGGCACCGCCAACGCCAACGCGTCCTGGAGCTGCACCGGGTTCGAGAACCGGCAGCTGAAGGACAAGTACCCGGTCTGTCCCAAGGGCAGCGACGTCGTGCGCACCTTCAACTTCCAGAACTGCTGGGACGGACGCAACACCGACAGCGCCAACCACCGCACGCACGTGGCGTTCGCGGACAAGAACGGCGCCTGCCCGCGCGGCTTCAAGGCCATCCCGCAGCTCGTCCAGCGGATCACCTACGGGGTGGCGCCCGGCGGGAAGATCGCCGTGGACAGCTTCCCCGAACAGCTCCACAAGCCGGTGACCGACCACGGCGACTTCATCAACGTCATGTCGGACGGCCTGATGGCCGGAGCGGTGCGCTGCATCAACGGCGGGCGCACCTGCCGCTGAGACCTCGGGGTGCACGCCACCCTCCCCCGCGTCACCTCGAGAGCGGTGCCGGCCCGAAGCCGACTTCGGGCCGGCACCGCGCGTTTGCGCTGCCGCGCGGGGGTGGGGGAGGGGGCATCCGGTACCCCCCGCCGCTACACGGGGCGCTACCCCGGGCCGCGGGCCCGGGCCCCCGGCACTGGGCCCCGGCCTCCGGGACTGGGCCTCGGCCTCCGGGCCTTGTGGCCCTGGTACTCGGCCCCGGGCTCGGCCCCTGGCCCTCGGGCTCGACCCCTGGCCCCGGGCTCTGGCCCTCGGCCCCGGGCCCTCGGCCCCGGGGCTTGTGCTCCCGGTAGTGGGCTTGGGGTGGGTCCGGGGCCTGGGCCGGGTTTTGTGGTGCCGGGCGGCGCCGGAGGGGGGCGGGTCGCGGTGGGGCCGGGTGTGGCGGCCGGGGTCTTCGGGGGCGGCCGCCGGGCGGACGGGGGCGCTGCCCGGGCGGGTTCCGGGCCCCGCCGGTCCGGGACGGGACGTGGCGGCGCCCGGGTCCTCTCGGGGGAGAGGGCCCGGGCGCCGGGAAGTCTGTGGGGGGAGGGTGAGGGGACGTGAGGGGGAGCGGTGGCGGGGGGTGGGTTACAGGCCGTTGACGCGGGCCATGCGGCCCACGCCGACGGCTCCGAAGTCGGTGGCCACGGCGCGGGCCCGGCGGCCGACGCGGGAGTGCTGGCGCCGGACCTGGGCCATGAGGCGGCGGCTGCGCAGGGCGAGTTCCAGTTCGAAGCGGGTACGGGGGTCGCGCAGCCCGGGGCCGAACAGCTTCTCCAGCTGACGCATGCGGTAGCGGACCGTCTGGGGGTGCACGCTCAGCGCCTTGGCGGCCTCGGGGGCGCCGCCGCCCTCCAGCCAGGCGAGGAGGGTCACTTCGAGGCGCTCGCTCTGGCGGGGGGTCAGGTTGGCGAGGGGCCGCAGCCAGCGGGCGGCCAGCGCGTGGGCCAGTGGCTCGTCCTGGAGCAGCAGCAGGGTCGACAGGTGGTCGTCCACGAAGACCGCCCGCGCCTCCATGCCGGCACGGGCGGGGGTGAGGGTGAGGAGCCGCAGCGCCCAGCGCAGCGAGGACGCGGTGTCCCGTGCCGCGACGGGATGGCCGACGGCGGCGTACCGGCCGCGCAGCACGGCCTCCAGCGGGGTGCGCGCCTCGGGGTCGGGGCTGGGGACGAGCAGGCAGGGCTGGGCGCCCGCCAGCCCGGCGAGGCCGTCGTCCAGGGCGGCGGCCAGCTGCTGGGTTTCCCCGATGGTGGTCATGGCGATGGCCCGGACCGCGGTGGGGAGGGGCCAGTTGGCCGCCGCGGCGAGTTCGGCCAAAGCCGGGTCAGACATGGACATGTCACCCGTAAGAGCGGTGAAGAGCTCTCGCCGGGCACGTTCGGGAGCCGGGCCGGGCCCGCTCGTGGGGACGACGGTCAGGGAGGCCGGCCGGACGCGCCGGTGCGGCGCTCCCGACTCCTCCGCGGCGGCGCCCTGTTCGGTGTCGCGGTCCGGGCCGCGGTCCACACCCTCTTCGGCGCCGGAGCGGTCGTGGACGGGTGGGTCGCAGTCGGAGGCCGCGGCGTGTTGCGGCTCGGGGTCGCGGCATCCCTCCCCTTCCTTCTGTCGTTCCTTCTGCGGCGCCGTGGACTCGCGGTACCCGAGGGTGGTGAGCAGGCCCGCCTCGACCTGCTGTCTGACCACGTCCTCACCGACTTCCTCGACCAGTTCGGCGAATCCCGGGATTCCGTCCCGGAGCTCCTCCACTATCCCAGCGGCCAGCGCGGGCAGTTCCCTTCGCAGGACGCGGGTCCATTCGCCGCGGGGGCGGGACCAGATGCGGTTCAGAAGTTCGCACATTTGTTACCTCGTTCATGCCGGGGTACGGCCTGTCCCGTGGAGGGGTGACCAGCCTCGTAGAAGCTGCCTCCCTCACCCGCCGGCGCCAGTGCCGACGGGGGAGTCCAGCACCTCTACTCCCTCCACGAGCGTGCCATCCACTTGCAGTCCCGCAGCTTTGCCTCGATTTTGCCGACGGGGAGGTGTGGCAGCCGACAAGACGTGAGCCCGGTCGGCCACCGCACCGTTGGAAGGGAATCTTCCGGGGGTGTTCGAGCTGATGATGCCGTGGCCGCCAGAAGTTGTCACGATTAGATAAATACTGTGGAGGGATTGCGAACCTCCACGATGCTTCTGCACTCCGGCCCCCGCTCCCGGCCGGCGAGGCATCCATCTCCCGCCCGCCGCGGAGCAGTTCCGACGACTACCCCCGGGCGCCGAGTGCGAGGTGGAGTGCTCGGGCCCGGGCGTATGGGAGAACCCGATGCCCCTGTCCCAGACCCGTATGCCACGCTCTCACCGGGCCCGACGCACCAGACGGCATGCCGGTGCGGCCCCCGCGGAGGCCGGTGGCCGAAGGGCCTTCCGGCGCCCGCCCCTGTTGTCCGCCGGCGGAGGACCGCATCCCGCGGCCCTCTGCGCCGCGGCCCTCGCCGCCCTGCTCGCCCTGGCCGTCGCGGCCAGGGCGGGCGCGCTGACGCGCCTGTTCGACTTCCTCGACTACGGCGCCGGCGTCCTCTCCCTCGTGTCGCTCACCTCCGCCGTCCTGTGGGGCCTCGCGGCCACGGACCGTACGTTGCTGACCTCCGGTCACCGGATCCTCGCCCAGGGGGCCCACCGCGGCCTCGCCGTCTCGGGGCTCGGCTTCCTCGCCCTGCACGTCTGGGTCAAGATCGCCGAGGCGCAGACCGAAGCCACCGCCGCGTTCGTGCCGTTCACGGACCGGGAACAGCCCGTGCTCATCGGACTGGGCACCCTCGCCGGATACCTCTTCGTCTCCGTCGCGGTCTCCGGCGCCGTCCGCAGCGCCTTCGCCACCAAGGGCCGGTCCATGTGGTGGCGGGCCCTGCACATGGGCGCGTACCCGGCCTGGGGCGCCTCGCTGGTGCACGGACTGAAGGCCGGACGCCCGGCCAGCATGTGGGTCACCGTGGCCTACGGGCTGTGCCTGGCCGGCGTGGCGGGCGTGCTCTTCCTGCGGATGCGGGCCCGGCTGCGCGCGGCCCCGGCCCGCCCGGCCGTCGCGCAGCCCTCCGCTCCCCAGGCCCCCGGGCAGGCGCCGCCGCGTAACCCGAAGCCCTTCGTACGCCAGCCCGCCGAACAGTCCGGGGAACGGCTCACGGCCCGCCTCGCGCGGCAGCTGGACCGCCGCTCCGCCGCCCCCGCCGCCGAACCGGAGGCGGTGCAGGCCGCGTTCGCCGAGGCCGCCACGAGCCAGATGCCCTTCGCGCAGCCCGCGTACGCCGAGGCCCCCGCCGGACAGTCCGCCTTCCCGCAGGTCCCGCTCGCCCAACCGGCTTTCGCCCAAGCGGCGTTCGCGCAGCCCGCCTTCGTCCAGAACGCGTTCGGCCAGTCCGCACTCGCGCAGCCCGACTTCGGCCAGTCCGGGCTCGGACAGCCGGACTTCGGCCAGTCCGCCTTCGGCCAGCAGGGATTCGCGCCCTCCGGGTTCGCGCAGCCGCCCGCCGCCCCGCCCGGCGTACCTCCCTCGTTCGCCGGACAGCCCGTCGGCCGGGAGCAGTTCGCCGTGCCCCCGGTCGTCCCGCTGCCCGGCATCCTCTCCCAGGGCGCGGACCCGCTCGCCGACACCCTGCTCATACCGACGGGGGCCGTCGGCCCCGTGGTGGCGGCCCGGGCCGCCCCGCCCTCCGGGCCCGAAGGGGCCCCCTACGCCATGATGTTCGTACCCGGCGGCGCCACCACCGCCGACGGCCGCCCCGGCGCCCCGTTCGACGGCGGGCGGGGGCGCGCATGAGCGGCGTCACGCGGCCGGCCCTCGGCTGCGTCGGACAGCCCCGCCTGCTGGCCGGACTCGACACCGCCACCCGCCTCGACCGCGAGGCCCACCTGAGCGTCCACGGCCCGCTGCCCCCGTACAGCCCCGACCAGCTCATCGAACTGGCCGAACGCATCGACCTGCGGGGCCGCGGCGGAGCGGGCTTCCCCTTCGCCCGCAAAGTCCGGGCCGTCACCCGGACCGCCGCCGGCCGCGAAGGCCGTACCGCGGTCGTCGTCAACGGCAGCGAGGGAGAGCCCAGTTGTCTGAAGGACACCGCCCTGCTGCTGCACGTACCGCACCTGGTGCTCGACGGGGCCCTGCTGGCGGCGGCCGCCCTCGGCGCGGAGGACGTGGTCGTCGGCGTCACCCGGGAGGATGTCGAACAGTCGGTGCGCGCCGCCGTCGCCGAACGCGGCCCGGTCGGCAGCCGGGTCCGCGTCGCCCGCCTCCCCGAACGCTTCGTGACGGGCGAGGGGACCTCCCTCATCAACGGCATCGAAGGCGGCCCCGCCCTCCCGTCCGGGCGGAAGGTGCGCACCAGTGACCGGGGCCTCGGCGGCCTGCCCACCCTGCTCTCCAACACGGAGACCTACGCCCAGCTCGCCGTCGCCGCCCGCCTCGGCGCCGACGCCTACTGCGAAGTCGGCCTCCCCGCCGAACCGGGCACCCTCATGCTCACCGTCGGCGGCGCCACCGCCGTCGAGGTGCCGACCGGGACGTCCCTCGCCTACGTACTGGAACTGTGCGGGTCGGATCCCGGTCAGGGAGTCCTCGTGGGCGGCTACCACGGGCGGTGGCTGCCGCCGGCGGCGGCCCGTTCGGCGGCGCTGTCCCGCCAGTCCCTGGCCGCGTACGACGCCGTACTGGGGGCCGGAGCGGTCCTCCCGCTGCCCGAGGACACCTGTCCTGCGGGCGAGGTGGCCCGGGTGACCCGCTGGATGGCGGACGAATCCGCGGGTCAGTGCGGGCCCTGCGTGCGAGGTCTGCCCTCCCTCGCCGACGCGGTGGAGAACCTCGTGGGCGGCGGCGGGAGGGGCGCCCTGGAAGCGGTGGAGGCCCGCATGCGCGCCGTACGCGGCCGCGGCGCGTGCAGTCACCCCGACGGCACCTCCTCCTTCGTCGCCTCCGCGCTCGCCACGTTCCCCGACGAACTGCGCGACCACGCCCTCGGCAGCGGCTGCGGCCGGCGCGTCCTGGGCGCCCTGCCCCTGCCCGCGGACGAGAACCCCGAACGCCTCGTCGTGGACTGGACGCTGTGCAAGGGGCACGGCCTGTGCGTGGACCTGCTGCCCGAGGTCGTGCGCCTGGACGCCGACGGGTACCCGGCGCAGGCCGTCATGCCCGTCCCCGGGCGGCTGCGGCCCAAGGCGCTGCGCGCCGTACGCCGCTGCCCGGCCCTCGCCCTGCGCATCCAGGAATGAGCCCGCTGTGAACGGCCCCGGGAAACCGAGTTCAGGCGTTAGCGCGATCTGACAAATTCCTGGCCATTCGAATTCGACGGACCCCGCAGGCCTTATGAATGACCGAGGACGCAAGAGCGCCGGGCAGAAACCGAAGGAGTGATCGTGAACAGCAAGCGTCGTGCGATATCTGTCGGATCGGTGGCCGCGGTACTGATGTTCGCGGCTGGCTGCGGAGGCGGTACGAACGCCGCCGGAAATGTGAATTCCGTACAGCCGGTCGGAGACGGAAAGGCCATCGGGAGCGACTCGGGATACGGGTCGGGCGGATACGGATCGGATGCCGCGGCCGGCTCGGGTTCCGGTTCCGCCCCCGGGGGCTCCGCCGCGGAGAAGGCGGGCGCCGCCGGGAAGCTGGCGGTCCGGGACATCGCCGAGGTCGGCAGCGTGGTCACCGACAGCGCCGGCGCCACCCTCTACCGCTTCGACAAGGACACGCCCGACCCCGCCAAGTCCAACTGCGACGGAGGCTGCGCCACGACCTGGCCGCCGGTCCCGGCGGACGACGCCACGGCCTCCGCGGGCATCGAGGCCGGCCTCCTCGGCGAGGTGGTCCGCACCGACGGCAGCCGCCAGCTGACCCTCGCGGGCTGGCCCGTCTACCGCTACGCCAAGGACACCAAGCCGGGCGAGGCGAAGGGCGAAGGGGTCGGCGGTACCTGGCACGCGCTCGCGCCGGACGGGAAGAAGGCCGTCGACGCCAAGGGCGGGGCGAAGGGCGGCGGAGCGAAGGAGGAAGGCGCCAAGGAGGACGCGGCGAAGGAAGAAGCCGCGAAGCCGGGGGCGGACGAGTACGGCGGCGGCGCGGCGGACGAGGCGAAAGCCGGAGCCGCCGGGCTCGCCGTGGAAGCCAATGAAAAGCTCGGAAAGATTCTCGTGGACGGAAAGGGAAACACGCTCTACCGGTTCGACAAGGACAGTGCCTGGCCGATGAAGATCGGCTGCGTCGGAGCCTGCCTCGACACCTGGAAGCCCGCCCCGGTGGTGGACAAGACGAAGGTGAAGGGAATTCCCCAGGAATGGATCGGATCGGTGAAACGCCCGGACGGCAGCATGCAATTGACGATCGACTGTTGGCCCGTCTACACGTTCACCGGTGACACCGCGCCCGGGCAGACGAACGGACACGGCAAGCAGAACCTCTGGTTCGCGGTCAACGACGCCGGCAAGAAGGTCGCGGCGCCCCAGTAGCCCCCGCCGGGGGTGTCCACCGACCTCCATCAGCCCGCGCCGGAACCCAGTGAGGCAGACGTGTCCGACTCGCCCCGCATCACCGCCCGCCACCTCCTGCCGTGTGCCGTCGTCCTGCTCGCCTCCCTGCTGTGCGGCGGATGCGCCGGACAGCACGAGAAGGCGCCCGACGACGCCGGGAGCGCCCGCCAGGGCGCTGCCGGCGACCTGGGGCCGGTGTCCACCGCCCGCCCCGCGACCCTCCAGGAGATCGCCGCGGTCCTCGGCTGCACGCCCGAGATCACCGTCGACGCGGAGGAACTCAAGGAGGCGGCCTGCGGGCAGGGGCGGGACGCCTACCGGATGACCACCTTCAGCGCCGACCAGGGCCAGCGCGCCTGGCTCACGGAGTCCTCGATGTACGGGGGCACCTACCTCGTCGGCAACCGCTGGGTCGTCACCGCCGCCAGCGCGGAGGCCCTGGCGCCCCTGCGCGAACGCCTCGGCGGAACGGTCGCGAACGGTGCCTCGCACGCCGCCGCCGGGCAGCCGGAGGACCACCCGGGGGGCCTCCCGGGTGGTCCCTCCGCGACCCCCGGGGACGCGGGCCACGCGGCCGGCGGCCATGCCGGCGGCGGCCACGGCCCCGGCTCCATGCCCGCGAGCCCGCCCGCGCCCTGAGCGCCACCGCCCGCGGGCGCACCCGTACCTCCCACCGGGGCCCACCTACCAGGCCCCGGTGGGAGTCTTCGCATCCCGGATCCGGTACCCCCGGCGGCGTCCCCGTACGGCACGGGCCGTACGGCCCCGGTGCCGTCAGACGGTCCGGTCGGCGGGCTTCCCGGCGGAGACGGCCGCCGCGTGCAGGGAGCGCAGGGCGAGCAGCAGGACGCCCACGTCGTCGAGGTACACCGGGTCGGGGATCAGGTCCACCGGCGAGACGGTGTAGACGACGGCGACCCAGAACAGCGCCTTGTCGCGCAGCGGGATCCCGGCGTCGAGCAGCAGCTTGCGGGCCTTGAACACCCGTACCAGCAGCACGGCGGCCGCGACCGCCAGCGCGACCGCGAGGATCGCCGCGATGACCAGCCAGACTTTTCCGTCCATGGGACCCTTGTACCCCGTCAGGCGCCCTGTTCCCGCAACCGGCGGCTGACTTCCCCCAGACCGGCCGAGAGCGCGTCGAGCTGCTCGGGGGTGAGGACGTCGACGAGGATCTCCCGGACGGTGGTCACGTGCCCGGGCGCCGCCTCCTCCAGCCTGGCCTGACCGGCGTCGGTGAGGACGGCGAAGACCCCGCGCACGTCGGAGGGGCAGCTGCGGCGCCGGACCAGTCCGGCCTTCTCCATCTGGGTGACCTGGTAGGTCAGCCCGCTCTTGGAGTTGATCAGCCCGTTGGCGAGTTCCGTCATCCGCAGCTCGCGGCCGGGCGCCGCGGCGAGGCGGACGAGGATCTCGTACTGCGGGTGGGACAGTCCGGAGTCGTCCTTGAGCTGCTGGTCGAGCCGCCGGTTCACCAGGGCGGACGCGGCCAGGAAGCCGTTCCAGGCCCGCATCTCGCGGTCGTCCAGCCATCTCGTCTCAGCCATGGGCCCAGCCTACACAGGTTGTTCCAATTTGAATCAGTGGCTAGGGTCGGGGCTGCCGGTTCGAATTTGAACTACTCCTGCCGAGCCGGCCCGACCGGAAGGAATCCCCCCATGACCAGCGCCTCCGCCACCTCGACGAAGGCCCCGGCCCCGGCCGTTCACCAGGCCGCCGCCCTCCCCGCGGCCACCACCGCGCCCTACGACGCCGGACTCCTGCTCCTGCGCCTCGTCCTCGGCCTGACCATCGCCGCCCACGGCACCCAGAAGCTCTTCGGCTGGTTCGGCGGCGGCGGCATCAGCGGCACCGGCCAGTTCTTCACCGCCAGCGGCTACCCGGCGGGCGACGCCATGGCCGTCGTCGCCGGCCTCACCGAAACCCTCGGCGGCCTCGGCCTCGCGGCCGGCCTGCTCACCCCGCTCGCCGGAGCGGCCGTCACCGGCACGATGATCAACGCCATCGCCGTCCACGGCACCGGCTCCTTCTTCGCCCCCAAGGGCATGGAGTACGAGCTGCTCCTGGCCGTGGCCGCCGCCGCACTCACCCTCACCGGCCCCGGCCGTCTCGCCGTCGACCGCGCGCTGCCCGTCACCGCCCTGCGTGCCCACACGCTCAAGACCGGCGCGGCCGCCCTCGCCCTCGGCGTGGTCCTCGCGGCCGTGACGCTCCTCGTCCGGAACTGACCGGACGGGCCGATTGACACCGGGGGTTTGGGGGAACAGCGGATGAATGAACCACCCCACACAGGCGATCGAAGACTACGCACTCATCGGCGACCTCATGACCAGCGCACTGGTCGGCCGCGACGGGTCCATCGACTGGCTGTGCCTGCCGCGCTTCGACTCGGCCGCCTGCTTCGCCGCCCTCCTCGGTGACGAGGAGAACGGCCACTGGCGCATCGCCCCGGCCGGCGCCGCCGACGGGGAACGGTGCACGCGCCGTGCCTACGCCCAGGACTCCCTCGTCCTGGAGTCCTTCTGGGAAACCCCGGACGGCACGGTCAAGGTCGTCGACTTCATGCCGCAGCGCGACACCGCGCCCGACGTCGTGCGCATCGTCGAGGGAGTGTCCGGCCGGGTCACCGTCCACAGCACCCTGCGCCTGCGCTTCGACTACGGCCACGTCGTCCCCTGGGTCCGGCGCAGCCAGGGCGACCGGGTCGCCGTCGCCGGACCCGACTCGGCCTGGTTCCGCAGCGAGCCCCCCGTGCGGACCTGGGGCGAGGCGAACAGCACCTGCTCGGAGTTCACCGTCGGCGAGGGGGACAAGGTCGCCTTCGTGCTGACCTGGCACCCCTCGCACGAGCCGCGCCCCGAGCCCGTGGACCCGTACGCGGCACTGGAACAGAGCCTCGCCGACTGGCGGGCGTGGACCGGCCAGTGCCGCTACGAGGGCCCCTACCGCGAAGCCGTCACCCGCTCCCTGATCACCCTCAAGGGCCTGACGTACGCGCCGACCGGCGGCATCGTCGCCGCCGCGACCACCTCGCTCCCGGAGGAACTCGGCGGAGTCCGCAACTGGGACTACCGCTACTGCTGGCTGCGCGACTCCACCCTCACCCTCGGCGCCCTCCTGGCCACCGGATTCCTCGACGAGGCCCGGGCCTGGCGGGCCTGGCTGCTGCGCGCGGCCGCCGGCGACCCGGCCGACCTCCAGATCATGTACGGGATCGCCGGCGAGCGCCGCATCCCCGAGACCGACCTGCCCTGGCTGCGCGGGTACGCCTCCTCGGCGCCCGTGCGCGTCGGGAACGCCGCCGTGGACCAGCTCCAGCTCGACGTGTACGGAGAGGTCATCGACTCCCTGTACCTCGGCCGGTCCTCCGGACTCCCGGCGGAGCGGCACGCCTGGCAGATCCAGCTCGCCCTCCTCGACTTCCTGGAGAAGAACTGGAACCGGCCCGACGAGGGGCTCTGGGAAGTGCGCGGCCCCCGCCGCCACTTCGTGCACTCCAAGGTGATGGCGTGGGTCGCCGCCGACCGGGCCGTGCGCACCATCGAACGCGACCCCGGGATCCCCGGCGACCTGGAACGCTGGCGGGCCATAAGGGACGAGGTCCACGCCGACGTCTGCGAGCACGGATACGACGCCGAACGGGGCACCTTCACCCAGTACTACGGCTCGCGCGAGCTCGACGCGGCGACCCTGCTCATCCCCCGGGTGGGCTTCCTGCCGCCCGACGACCCGCGCGTGATCGGCACCGTCGACGCCGTCCGGGCGGAGCTGGGCAGGAACGGCCTGGTCCGCCGCTACAGCACGGAGGGACCCTCCGTCGACGGGCTGCCCGGGGACGAAGGGGCCTTCCTGGCCTGCTCGTTCTGGCTGGTGGACGCCCTGCACATGACGGGCCGCGGCAAGGAGGCCCGGGAACTGTTCGAGCGGCTCCTGGCCGTGCGCAACGACGTGGGCCTGCTGGCCGAGGAGTACGACCCCGCCGCCGGCCGTCAGCTCGGCAACTTCCCCCAGGCGTTCAGCCACATCGGCCTGGTGAACACCGCCCTGACCCTGGCCGGAGAGGAGCTCGGGGCCTGATCCCCGCCCTACCCCGGCCGGTCCGTGCGGGACGCCAGCAGCAGGGCGATGTCGTCGGGGCGGTCGGCGGTGTTGCCGGCCTCCGCGACCAGCCGGTCCGCCATCTCGGTCAGCGGGGACGGCCGGGCGGCGGCCAGGGCGGCCCGCAGCCGCTCCACGCCCGTGTCGATGTCGGTGCCCGGCTTCTCCACCAGCCCGTCCGTGTACAGGGCGAGCACCGCGCCCGGTTCCAGGCGCAGCTCCGTGACCGGGTAGTCCCCGCCCGCGTCGATGCCGAGGACGACCCCGCCCGGCAGGTCCAGTACCTCCGTACGCCCGTCGGGGTGGCGCAGCAGCGGCTGGGGGTGGCCGGCGCGGACGGCGAGGGCGCGGCCGGAGTCCGGGTCGAGCAGGACGTAGCAGCAGCTGGCGAACTGTCCGGGGTCCAGATCGATCAGCAGCTGGTTGGTGCCCCGCATCACTTCCTCCGGCGCGTTGCCGCTGAGCGCGAAGGCCCTTACGGCGCTGCGCAGTTGTCCCATGGTGGCGGCGGCGGACACCCCGTGGCCCTGGACGTCGCCGATGACCAGGGCCAGTAGTCCGGCGCTGGTGGCGATGACGTCGTACCAGTCCCCGCCGATGTCCATGCCGTCGGTTCCGGGCAGGTACCGGCCCACGGTGGCCACGTTCGCGAGGACCGGCAGCCGGTGCGGCAGCAGGGCCGCCTGGAGTCCGCGGGCCAGGGCCGCCTCGTTGTCGTAGCGCCGCGCCCGCTCCAGGGCCTGGGCGATCAGGCCGGCCAGCGCGGTGAGGACCGTACGCTCCTCCGGGCTGAAGCCGCGCGGCTCGTCGAAGCCGAGGATGCAGGAGCCCACCGGCCGGCCGGAGGCGATCAGCGGGAGGAAGGCCCGGGCGCCGACGTGCGCGTCCAGCGGGATGCCCGGATAGGCCGCGGCCAGGCGCTCCATCGACTCGAAGAACAGCGGCCGCCCCGAGGTCAGGGTCTCCACGCCGGGCAGCCGCACGTCGAGGGAGACCCCGTCGAAGCGGTTGAGGAACCCCTGGGGGAAACCGGTCTCCCAGGCGAGGTACAGGTGCCGCTCGTCGAGGAGGTAGATGGCCAGCTGGCGGCCGCCGAAAGCGGGCAGCAGCTCGTCGGTGACCACGGCCGACACCTGGCGGGCGGTGACCGCCTCGGTCAGGGCGATGGCGAGGGCCACCGGCCGGTACAGCGCGGAGGCCCGGTCGGCCGGCGATCCCAGCCCGGCGCCGGGCCGCTCGACCGAACCCGGCGCGTACGTGGGCTTCTCCGTGGATCCGACCGTCACCGTCATCCCGTCCGGCCCCGGGAACAGGCCGACCGACAGCCACTCCCCGTCGGGGCCGCGGGCGCGCCGGGCGGCGAAGTGGACCCGTTCGCCGGACAGGAACGCCCCCCTGAAGTGGTCCTCGTAGGCGGGGTGCCCCAGCCAGGGCAGCACCTCCCACAGGACCTGCCCCCGCAGCAGGGGCTCGCCGAGGCCCAGCAGACCCTCGGCGGCGGTGTTGGCGAAGGCGATCCTGCCCCGCCGGTCCACGGACAGCACCGCCCGCGGGAGCCGGTCCACGGCCTGCCGGGCGCCACCGGACGGGGCGGAGGAGGGCGGGCACAGCGGGTCTCCGTTCCAGGTCACCGGCGCACCGGCGGCCCCCAGCGCGACGAGTTCGCGCGCCAGCCGGTCGGCGGCCTCGCGCAGCCGTTCCCGGTCCGCGGGCCCGACCGGCACCCCGGGCGTCGCGGAGCGCATGACCAGCAGCACGCCGAACCGCTCGGAACCGGCGGTGACCGGCTCGTACAGGGAGGCGAAGGTGAACGGCAGTCCGGCCATGAGCTGGGGGAAGCGGCGCATGCCCTCCTCCCCGTCGTGCAGGTGCACGGACTGGCCCGAGCGGTAGGCCTCGGCGACCGGGTAGGGCCGGTTGGCCTGCATCCGCCACCAGGGGCGGAACAGCTGCCCGGGCAGCCCGGCGAGGACGGCCAACCGCAGCAGCCCCTCGTCGTCCGAGCGCAGGTACACCCCGCCCGCGAACCCGCCCAGGGCCTCCACGGCGCCGGCGGTGGCACGCACGAGCACCTCGGCCGTGGCGTCGGAGGCTGGGCCGCCGCTGTCCGGTCTCGCCGTCACACAGTCAGCATGCGCCCTCGCCGCCGGGACCTGCATCCCGGCGGACCCCGCCTCCGCGGCCGCATCGGCCCTACGCCCACCCGCACCGCCGGCCCCGGGCCGCCCCCCCGCGCCCGGTCCGCGAGGCGCCCGCGGGGGAGGGGACCGGCGCCCCGGGCGCGCTCCCTGCCGCGCCCGCACGGACCGCCCGGGCGGTCCGGCCCCGTCGCGCGGGGCCCCGTACGCCGCAGCGACTGACCCGAACGCCTCCCCCGTCCGAGGGACGCACCGCCGACCCGGCCGTCACCCGCGCCCCCGCCGGGGAGGCATGCCGGCATGCACCAGCCGTACGACACGTCCCCGCACCCGGCGCCCGGCGCGGCCTTCTCGGCGGCCGACGCCTTCACGCTCCGCACCGCCCTCGACGCCCTCGGCGGGGTCCGCGACCTCGACACCCTCGACGTCGCCTGCGGGCACGGCGGCTCCGCCGGACTGCTGGCGAGCGGCGGCGCCCGGCGGACCGTGGGCGTCGACAACTGCCCGGACCGCGTCCGCCTCGCCCGCGAACGGCAGGGCGCGGGCGGGGCGGGCGGCGTGGAGTACGTCGTGGCCGACGCCGCCTCCATGCCGAAGCTCGGCCCCTTCGACCTGGCCACCGCCGTCTACCTGTTCAGCCACGCCCCCGACCGGGACTCCCTGCACGCCATGTTCCGCGGGATCCGCGCCAACCTGCGGCCCGGCGGGCGGCTGCTCACGCTCGTCCGCAACCCCGGCGCCTTCCCGCGGGTGGACTGGTCCCCCTACGGGATGCGCATCCTCGACCGGGTCCCGGACGGGGACGCGCCGCCGCTGCTCAAGGCCCAGTTCCTCACCGAACCCCCGCTGCACTTCGAATACCGCGAATGGGCGCACGCCGACTTCGCCGAAGCCGCGGTCGACGCCGGCTTCAGCACCGTCGGCTGGCAGCCCAGCCGGACCCCGCCCGCCGACGCCGCCCGCGACGAGGCCTACTGGACGGCCTACCGCGCCTGGCCGGTCAGCTCCCTGATGACCTGCACGGCCTGATGCCCCCGGACCACCCCCTCAGGGCCGGTCCGGAGGAGCACCGTCCGTGGCGGTCGCCCGCACCAGCTCGACGATCCGGTCCCGGGCCGCCCGGCCCTCCGGGAGCGGCATGAGCGGGTACCCGTGCGGCAGGCCCGGCTCCTCGTGCCACTCCACCTCGGCCCCGGCCGCGCGGGCCCGGTTCAGCAGCTCGCGGCTGTCGGTGCTGAGCACGTCCCGGGTCCCCGTGAACACCGTCAGCGGCGCGAGCCCGGCGAAGGACCCGTGCAGCGGACTCACCCGGGGGTCGTCGGCGGCGAGCGTGCCCGCGTACAGCCGGCCGGCCTCCACCAGTCCCGGCCGGGCCAGCATCGGGTCGCCCGGCTCGATCGCCGCCTGGCCGGGATGGCTCATCGTCACGTCCAGCCAGGGGGAGATCAGCACGATCCGGGACGGCTGCGCGCCGGTCCGCTCCCGCAGCCGCTGCGCGGCGGCCAGCGCCAGCCCCGCACCCGCGGAGTCCCCGATCAGCACCGTCCCGCCGGCGCCGCCGCTCTCGATCAGGCCGCTGAGCAGGTCGGTGGCCACCGGGACCGTCCGGTCGGCGGTGCCGCGCGGGGCGAGGATGTACGCCGGCACGACGACCCGGGCCCGCGCCCGGGTGACCAGGGTGCGGATCAGCGACCAGTGCGGCCGGACCAGCTCGTTGATGTACGCGCCGCCGTGCACGTACAGCACCCGCGTCACGGGCTCCTCCCCGCGCGGGGAGGCGTCGTAGACCGGCCAGGCCCCGACGAAGGTCCGCGAGACCTCCGCGACCCGGCCCAGCGAGCGCGGCGGCAGGTGGGACGAGGGCCTGCGGGCCGTTTCCGCGACCCTGGCCCGTACCGCCTCGGCACTGGCGAACCGTCTTCGCCGTCCCGTCGCGATCAGCGCGGCCGAAAGCGCCCTGCTGCGCAGACTCGGCACGCACCTCACCTCCCCTTTTCCCCTGCCCCGGACCCCGGTCCCGGGCCCCTGCCCCGTCACCTGAGGAGCATAGGCGTGAAGCTGCGCTGTCGACCCGCTTAAGAAAGTCTCGATGGACTGATCACCACGCCGCTCGGCACATTGGTGCACGTCACCGACGCCACCCGCGCCCCAGCGGCCCCGGCGCCCCCTTCCGCATGCCTGGAGCCACCCATGAAGGCACTCGTCAAGCACAAGGCCGAGCCCGGGCTGTGGCTCATGGACGTCCCCGAGCCCGAATACGGCCCCGGCGACGTGCTGATCAGGGTGCTGCGGACCGGCATCTGCGGGACCGACCTGCACATCCGTTCCTGGGACGGCTGGGCGCAGGGCGCCGTCAAGACCCCGCTCGTCCTCGGCCACGAGTTCGTCGGCGAGGTCGCGGCGCTCGGCGCGGACGTCCGCGACATCGAGATCGGCGCCCTGGTCAGCGGCGAGGGCCACCTGGTGTGCGGAAAGTGCCGCAACTGCCTGGCCGGACGCCGCCACCTGTGCCGCAGCACGATCGGTCTCGGCGTGGGGCGCGACGGCGCCTTCGCCGAGTACGTGGTCCTGCCCGCGCAGAACGTGTGGGTGCACCGGACGGCCGTGGACCTGGACGTGGCGGCCATCTTCGACCCGTTCGGCAACGCCGTGCACACCGCGCTGTCCTTCCCGCTGGTCGGCGAGGACGTGCTCATCACCGGCGCCGGCCCGATCGGCATCATGGCCGCGGCCGTGGCCCGGCACGCCGGTGCGCGCAACGTGGTCATCACCGACGTCAGCCCCGAGCGCCTCGAAATCGCCCGCAAGGCCGGAGCCACCCTCGCGGTCAACGTCGCCGAGTCCTCGATCGCCGACGCGCAGGCGCAGCTCGGCCTGCGCGAGGGCTTCGACATCGGCCTGGAGATGTCGGGCCGCGCCGAGGCCGTGCGCGACATGATCGACAACATGACGCACGGCGGGCGCATCGCCATGCTGGGCCTGCCGGCCCAGGAGTTCCCCGTCGACTGGGCGAAGGTCGTCACCTCGATGATCACCATCAAGGGGATCTACGGCCGCGAGATGTTCGAGACCTGGTACGCGATGACCGTGCTGCTGGAGGGCGGGCTCGACCTGTCCCCGGTCATCACCGGCCGCTACTCGCACCGCGACTTCGAAGCCGCCTTCGACGAGGCCGCCACCGCCCGCAGCGGCAAGATCATCCTGGACTGGACGGCGTAAGCGGCGGGGCTCGGCCCCCGCCCCGGTCCGGATCCCCGGCCCGCCCCGAGACCATCTCCCTCCGGCCGGGCCCCGCACACCCTCCCCCCTCCGCGGGGCCCGGCCCCCTCCTTCCCGTCCTCCTCCGTCCGCCGGGCGGCACCGGCACCGGCACACCGCACTAGGAGAACCGCATCATGTTCGAGTCCGTCCGCGAGGACCTCCGCTCCACCCTCGACGAGATCCGCGCAGCGGGCCTGCACAAGCCCGAGCGCGTCATCGGCACCCCGCAGAACGCCGCCGTCGCCGTGACCGCGGGCGGCGCCCCGGGCGAGGTCCTCAACTTCTGCGCCAACAACTACCTCGGACTCGCGGACCACCCCGAGGTCGTCGCCGCGGCGAAGGACGCGTTGGACCGCTGGGGCTACGGCATGGCCTCCGTCCGCTTCATCTGCGGCACGCAGGAGGTCCACAAGGAGCTGGAGGCACGGCTGTCCTCCTTCCTCGGCCAGGAGGACACGATCCTCTACTCCTCCTGCTTCGACGCCAACGGCGGCGTCTTCGAGACCCTCCTCGGCGCCGAGGACGCGGTCATCTCCGACGCCCTCAACCACGCCTCGATCATCGACGGCATCCGCCTCTCCAAGGCCCGCCGCTTCCGGTACGCCAACCGCGACCTCGCCGAGCTGGAGACCCGGCTGAAGGAAGCCACCGAGGGCGGCGCCCGCCGCAAGCTGATCGTCACCGACGGCGTGTTCTCCATGGACGGCTACGTCGCCCCCCTCGCCGAGATCTGCGACCTCGCCGACCGGTACGACGCCATGGTCATGGTCGACGACTCGCACGCCGTGGGCTTCGTCGGCCCCGGCGGCCGCGGCACCCCCGAACTGCACGGGGTCATGGACCGCGTCGACATCATCACCGGCACTCTCGGCAAGGCGCTCGGCGGCGCCTCCGGCGGCTACGTCGCGGCCCGCGCCGAGATCGTGGAACTGCTGCGCCAGCGCTCGCGCCCCTACCTCTTCTCCAACTCCCTCGCCCCGGTGATCGCCGCGGCCTCCCTGAAGGTCCTGGACCTGCTGGAGTCGGCCGGGGACCTGCGCGAGCACCTCGCCGCCAACACCGCGCTCTTCCGTTCGAAGATGACCGAGGCGGGCTTCGAGATCCTGCCCGGCGACCACGCCATCGCCCCCGTCATGATCGGCGACGCGGCCGAGGCGGCGAAGATGGCGGAGCTGCTGCTGGAGCGCGGCGTGTACGTGATCGGCTTCTCGTACCCGGTCGTCCCCCTGGGCGCGGCCCGCATCCGCGTGCAGCTCTCGGCGGCCCACTCGACGGCCGACGTGGAGCGCGCGGTGGCCGCGTTCGTGGACGCCCGTACGGCTCTCTCCGCTGCTCAGGGCTGACATCATAGGGGGGTGATCGACCCCCGCCGGCTGCGCATCCTGCGGGCCGTGGCGGACCACCGTACGGTGACCGCCGCGGCCGCAGCCCTGTACCTCACCCCGTCCGCCGTCTCCCAGCAGCTCGCGGCACTGGAGCAGGAGACCGGCCACGTCCTGCTGACCCGCAGCGGCCGCGGCGTACGGCTCACCGCCGCCGGGGACATCCTGCTGGGCCACGCGCACGAGGTGCTCGCCCAGCTGGAGCGCGCCGAGGCCGAACTCGCCGCGTACGCGGGCGGAGTGGCGGGCGAGGTCACCGTCGCCGCCTTCGCGACCGGCATCGCCGAGGTCCTGGCCCCCGCGATCTCCCGGCTGGCACGGGAGCACCCGGGCATCCGGCTCCGCGTCCGGGACGCGGAGGGAGACCAGAGCCTGCCGCTGCTCCTCGACGGCGAGGCCGACCTCGCGCTGGCCGTGGAGTACCGGGGCGCCCCGGGCGCCGACGACGGCCGGCTGTCGGTCGTGCCGCTGTACGCCGAACCCTTCGACGCGGTCCTCCCGGCCGGCCACCCGTTGGCCGATCTCCCCGCCGTCGCGCTGGCGGACCTCTCCGACTCGGACTGGGTGGGCCAGTACCCGGGCAACCCCTGCCACGACGTCACCCTGCTGGCGTGCGAACTGGCCGGGTTCCAGCCCCGGTTCCTGCACTCCTCCGACGACTTCCGCGCGGTGACCGCCCTGGTGGGGGCCGGCGCCGGAGTGGCGCTGGTGCCGCGTTCGGCGCTGCGCGGCATGGACCTCAAGGAGGTCCGCGTCCGCCCGGTCGCCGGTCCCGCGGCCACCCGCCGCGTCTTCGCCGCCACCCGGCGCGGCGCCGAGTCCCACCCCCTGATCGCCCCGGTGCTGGCCGCCCTGTCCCGCGAGGCGGAGCGCGTACCGGCGCCCTGACGCCGCCGGGGCCCTGATCCGGCCCGCCCGCTCCTACACCCGCACCACCTCGACGCCCGCCGCGCGGAACGGGCGGGCGTCCGCGTCCGAGAGGGCCGTGTCCGTCACCAGGACGTCCACGGCGGCGGTGGCGCAGATCCGGGCGAAGGCGCGCACCCCGAGCTTCGAGGAGTCCGCGGCGATGACCAGGCGGCGCGCCCGCTCGCAGAGCAGGCTGTTCACCGCCGCCTCGTCCTCGTGCCGGGTGGCGGCGCCGTCCGCCGCGTCGAAGGCGTCGACCCCGACCACCGCGGTGTCCACGGTGAGCTGAGCGAGCGTCTGCTGGGCCAGCGGGCCGGTGAGTTCGTACGACTGGGGGCGGGCCACCCCGCCCGTCAGGACGATCTTGAACTGGGGTCGGATCACCAGTTCGCCCGCGATGTTCAGGGCGTTGGTGACCACGGTGAGCGCCGGGGAACCCGTGGCCAGGTCCGGGCGGGCGGCCAGCGCGCGGGCCACCTCCGTCGTCGTGGTGCCGCCGGTCAGCCCGACGACCTCGCCCGGGGCGATCAGCGCGGCCACCGCCTCGCTGATCCGCTGCTTCTCGGCGGCCCGGCGCGAGGTCCGGTAGCGCAGGGGGAGTTCGTACGACACGCCGTGCGGCACCGCCCCGCCGCGCGTACGGACCAGCAACTGCTGCTCGGCGAGCTGGTCGAGGTCGCGGCGGATCGTCGCGGCGGACACGCCGAGTGCCCCGGCGGCCGGCTCCACCTCCAGCCCGCCCCGCTCCACCAGCAGATCCAGCAGTCTCTGCCAGCGTTCCTTGCGGGTCATGGCGCCCTCCCCAGCTCTCCCCGGCCTCCGTTTCGGCCCGGTCGTCGAGATTAACCCAGGCCATCACCCGGTAGATGCTTGAAGTTGCGCGAAAGCGCCCGCTACCTTGCAAGAACACGCACCCAACGCGCAGGGAGCCCGCATGAGTCACGTCGCGTACGAGTTGGCCACGCAGCCCGAATGCTGGGAGCGGGCCGCCGAACTGGCCCCGGCCCGGCGGGCCGTACTGCCGAGGCCGGGGGAGCGTACCGCGTTCGTCGGGTGCGGAACCTCCTACTACATGGCCCAGGCGGCCGCCGTGCTCCGCGAGGAAGCCGGACAGGGCGAGACCGACGCCTTCCCCGCCTCCGAGTTCCCCCGTCACCGCCGCTACGACCGGGTGGTGGCCCTGACCCGGTCCGGCACCACCACGGAGGTACTGGACCTCCTCGCCGGACTCCGCGACGCCGGGGTGGCTACCACCGCCGTCATCGGCGACCCCGACACCCCGGTGATCGCCCTCGCGGACGAGCTGGTCGTCCTCGACTTCGCCGACGAGCGCTCGGTCGTGCAGACCCGCTTCGCCACCACGGCCCTCACCCTGCTGCGGGCCCACGCGGGCGCGCACACCCCGGCCGTCGTCGCCGACGCCCGCACCGCGCTCGCCGCCCCCCTGCCCGCCGGACTCGAAGCCCGGGGCCAGTTCACCTTCCTCGGCCGGGGCTGGAGCGTGGGCCTGGCGCACGAGGCCGCCCTGAAGATGCGCGAGGCCTCCCTGTCGTGGGCCGAGTCCTACCCGGCCATGGAGTACCGGCACGGCCCCGTCAGCGTCACCGGCCCCGGCTCCGTGACCTGGTCGCTGGACGAAGCCCCCGACGGGATCGCCGAACAGGTCCTCGGCACCGGCGCCACCTGGGTACCCGGCGGGCTCGACCCGCTCGCCGAACTGGTCCGCGTGCACCGGCTGGCCGTCGCCGTCGCCGCGCACCGCGAGCTCGACCCCGACGCGCCCCGCAACCTGACCCGCTCGGTCATCCTCACCGACGCCGAGGGAGCGGTCCGATGACCCTCGCCGCCGCCGGAACCCTCGTCGCGGAGGCGGCCGCCACCGGCCGCGCCGTCGCCGCCTTCAACATCATCACCCTGGAACACGCCGAGGCCGTCGTCGAGGGCGCCGAACGGGCCGGGCTCCCCGTCATCCTGCAACTCAGCGAGAACGCGGTGAAGTTCCGCGGCGGAGCCCTGCTGCCCATCTCCCGCGCCGCCGCGGCCTGCGCCGAAGCCGCCCGGGTGCCCGTCGGGCTGCACCTCGACCACGTCAAGAGCCCCGACCTGCTGCGGCAGGCCGCCGACGCCGGATTCGGGTCGGTGATGTACGACGCCGCGCACCTGCCGTACGGCGAGAACCTGGAGGCCACCCGCTCCGCCGCGGACTGGGCCCACGCCCACGGGCTGTGGATCGAGGCCGAACTGGGCGAGGTCGGCGGGAAGAACGGCGCCGCCCCGCTGGACCCGCACGCGCCGGGCGCCCGTACCGACCCGGACGAGGCGCGCCGGTTCGTCGCCGACTCCGGAGTGGACGCCCTCGCCGTCGCCATCGGCAGCAGCCACGCCATGACCCGCCGCACCGCCGCACTGGACCACGCGCTGCTGGCCCGGCTCACCAAGACGGTCGACGTACCGCTGGTGCTGCACGGCTCCTCCGGCCTCCCGGACGCGGAACTGGCCGCGGCGGTGGCAGGCGGCATCCGCAAGGTCAACATCGGCACCGCACTCAACGTCGCCATGACCGAGGCCATCCGCACCCACCTGACCCCGGCGGACCCCCGCCCGTACCTCACGGCCGCCCGCACGGCCATGGCGGCCACGGCCGAGGCTATGATCAGCGCCCTGAACTGACCGGGCGCGACGGCCGCGAGGGCGTCGGCGGGGAGCGGGGGAGCGGGGACCATGGACGAACAGAGCGGCCGCACCGGCCGGCGCCGGTTCCTCGCCCTCACCGGCGCCGCCGCCCTGCTCCTCGGCGCCGCCGGGGCGGTCGGGGCGGCCGTCCTGTGGCCCGAGCCGGAGCCCGAACCGGACCGGCGGCGCGTCCGCACCGACCCCGCCCCCCTCAACAGCCGTTTCGAGCAGGCCCTCGGGCCCCTCTCCGACCCGCACTGGCTCGGCTACGACGTCGACGCCTCCTCCGCCGATCGCTACCTGCCCAGCCCGGACTCCCGCATCCGCCTCGTCGGCATCGCCCGGATGCGGCCCGGAGCCGCCGCCGAGGTCCTGGCCCGCCCCGGCCACGCCTTCGCCCCCGCCGGGCTCCCCGACCTGCCCGCCCCGCTGGAGCCCCACGTACCCGCCGGGGCGCGGTGGCAGGGCAGCCCCGACTTCGACCGGGCGGCGAACCGGCCCGGGGCCTCCGTACAGCCCTCGGGCACCTACCGCCTCGACGCGGCGCGCGACCTCGTCTGGTTCGACGTCCTCTTCCGCTACACCTGACCGGCGCCGCCCCGCCGCAGGGGAGCGGTGACCGGGCCGTCCAGGGCCGCGAGCAGCGCCCGGGCGAACGCGGTCAGGGCCGCCGGCTCGGCCGGGTCGATCTCCCCCCAGCTCCGCCAGGCACCAGCCGAACGGATTGGCGTACAGGGCCTCGCCCTTCTCCGAGGTCCCCACCCGGTCCTGCGCGGGGTCGAAGACGGCCTGGAGCGCGAGGTACGGCCCGGGGCCGTAGCCCACGGTCGCCGTCAGCTCGGTGCGGCCGTCGTCGAAGAGCGTGAAGTCGGGTTCGCCGCCGCCCTCCGCGAGGGTGTCCAGGATCCCCTGCGCGAAGGCCCGTACGCCCTCCCGCGGAGCCAAGCCGGCCAGGAACGGCACCGCGTCGAGCCAGGTCCCCACCTCGAACAGCCACTGACCGTCGGACGCCCGCCGGCGCAGCCGGAAGGGGACCGGGGCGCCGCCGTAGCGGCTGCGGACCCCCGGGCACTCCACGACGACCTCACTGCCCGCCACCACTGCCTCCGCGTCCATCACGAGCGGTGACCCTACCCGGCGGACTCCCGGTGCGGCCCGCGGATCCGGGCCGGCGGCAGGATGGGGGCATGACCACCGACCGCGTCCTGCTCCTCGCCCCCCGCCCCAACGACACCGCGCCCCGACTCGGCGCGGCCGCCGCCCGCCGGGGGCTGCGCGTCCTGACCGCCCGGGACTGGAGGGTGCCGGCCGCCGCGCCCGCCGCCTGGCCGGCGCACCTGTACGGGGGTCCGCTGCTCGCCGACTCCGTGGCCGGGGAACTGGGCGTGCTGCCGCTGGAGCCCCCGGCCGACTGGCTGGCCCGGCTGCCGCGGGAGCTGTCGGGGCGGCAGGTCGAGTCCGTCACGCTGGCGGAGGCCCGGCGGCTGCGCCGTCCCGCCTTCGTCAAACCGCCGACCGACAAGTTCTTCCCGGCCCGGATCTACCCCGACGGCTCGCGGCTGCCCGGCCCGGACGCCTTCGACGACGACCTGCCCGTGCTGGTGAGCGACATCGCCTGCTTCGCCCGCGAGTACCGGCTGTTCGTCCTCGACGGCGCGGTGCACACCGGCAGCCGGTACGCCGTCGGTCCCGCCCTCGATCCGCTGCCGCTGGACGAAGACCCGTACGCGGCGGAGGTCCGGGCCTTCGCCGCGGAGCTCCTCGCCGATTCCGCCTGCCGGCTGCCCTCGGCCTCGGTGGTCGACGTGGGCCTGCTCCAGGACGGCGGCTGGGCGTCCGTCGAGGCGAACCCGGCCTGGGCCAGCGGCGGTTACGCCTGCGACCCGGAACGGGTGCTGGACGTGGTGTGCCGCGCGGCCGGACCCGCCACCGAAGCGGCGGACGCGGACCGCGCCTTCGCGCGCCCGGTCCCCGCCGGGCCTTCCGAATTCTTGTAACGGGTTCTACTCTGACCGCCGCCACCACAGAGACCGGCTGGACCGCGAGACTCCCGGAGGGGCCGTGCACCTCGAATACACGCCTGAGCAGCAGCGGTTGCGCACCGAACTGCGCGCCTACTTCGCCGAGCTCGTACCGCAGGACGTCTCCGCCCGCTACGGGGAACCGGCCGCCCAGAAGCGCTTCTACCGGGAGACGATCCGCCGGCTGGGCGCGGACGGCTGGCTCGGCGTCGGCTGGCCCGAGGAGTACGGCGGGCGCGGGATGTCGCCCATGGACCAGTTCATCTTCTTCGACGAAGCGGCGCAGGCGGTCGTCCCGCTGCCGCTGATGGCCCTGAACACCGTCGGCCCGACCATCATGCAGTTCGGCACCGAGGAGCAGAAGGCGTACTTCCTGCCCAGGATCCTCGCCGGGGAGATCGACTTCGCCATCGGCTACAGCGAGCCGGACGCCGGCACGGACCTGGCCGCGCTCAAGTGCAAGGCCGTCCGCGAGGGGGACGAGGAGAGCGGCACCTACGTGGTCAACGGTCAGAAGATCTGGACCACCAACGGCGACACGGCCGACTGGGTCTGGCTCGCCGTCCGCACCGACCCCGCCGCCCCCGCGCACAAGGGCATCACGATGCTCCTCGTGCCGACGGCCGACCCCGGCTACTCCTGCACCCTCATCAACACGCTCGCGTCGCACGACACCACCGCCAGCTACTACGAGGACATCCGGGTCCCCGCGAGCCGCCGCGTCGGCCAGGAGAACAAGGGCTGGCGCCTGATCACCAACCAGCTCAACCACGAGCGGGTCACCCTCGCGGCCCACGGCACCATGGCCATCCGCGCCCTGCACGACGTGCAGCGCTGGGCCGCCGGCACCAAGCTCGCCGACGGCCGCCGCGTCATCGACCTGTCCTGGGTGCGCGGCCGTCTGGCCCGCACCCACGCCCGCCTCGACGCGATGAAGCTCCTCAACTGGCAGATGGTGAACGCCGTGCAGTCCGGCACCCTCACCCCGCAGGACGCCTCCGCCGTCAAGGTGTACGGCTCCGAGGCGCGCAGGGACGCGTACGCGTGGCTGATGGAGGTGGTCGGCGCGGCCGGCTCCCTCAAGGACGGGTCCGCGGGCGCGGTCCTGCACGGCGAACTCGAACGCGGCTACCGCAGCGCCGTGATCTTCACCTTCGGCGGCGGCAACAACGAGATCCAGCGCGAGATCATCTCCTGGATCGGCCTGGGCATGCCCCGCGTCCGCCGCTGACGCGGCGGCGCGGGGGCGCGTCAGAGGGAGCCGACGACCTTGCGCGGGGTGACGCGGACGACGACGCGGTCGGCGTCGTCCGCCGCCGCCGGGTTGAAGTCCGCGTAGTCCTTGCCCGTGTACTTGCGCGACAGCTCGTCGATCAGTTCCTGCCCGCCCTCCGTGGTCAGCGTGGCCGTGCCGCGGACCTCGGCGTAGGTGTAGGGCGCGTTGTGCGGGTTGATCATGACGGTGATCCGCGGGTCGGTGCGCAGGTTCCTCTCCTTGCGGCGGCCGACGGTCGTGGAGACCAGCAGTTCGTCGCCGTCCCGGCCGAGCCAGGTGACGGACAGCTGCGGGCTGCCGTCCGGCTGGATCGTGGCCACGGTCGCGAAGACCGGGCTGTCGTCGATGAGTTTCTTCAGGTCCTCGGAGAGTTCGGCGGACACGGGGCGGGTTCCTTCCCTCGGCTGGCTGCTGTCCCCCGACCAACGGCCGTCAGCGGGGATCGGCAACGGACGGCCCGCGAAAGGCGGGCCGACGGCGCGTTTCTTACGCCCGCGATCCGTACGGCGCGGCGTTTTCTGGCGGTACGTCCGTAATCGGGGCCGCTGCGCAAATGTGAATCGCACGGTTATGAAGCCGCGCAGCGGCCGCCGAGGCCGAAAACGCACGCCTGCGTGGGTCAGGATTCAGGTGCAGGAGCTGACGCCCTCCCAGCGCGCCGAACCCCCACTGACCAGGGGTTTCGGTGCCGATCCCACCTACCCGCAGGCCGGCTTCGCCATGCCCCGGCGCGGGCGTGGGACGGGGGCCCGTACCGAACTTCCAGGAGACATGAGCGTGTCCACCACCACCGCGGCCGCCTTCATCGCCGACACCCACACCGGCCTGCCCATCCCGGCCGACCCGGTCTTCACCACCGCCGCGGACGAACGCCGCCACCGCAAGCAGCGACTGGCCGCCGCCATGCGCCTGTTCGGCAAGGCGGGCTACGCGGAAGGCATATCCGGCCACATCTCCGTGCGCGACCCCGAGGACCTGGACACCTTCTGGGTCAACCCCTTCGGCGTCTCCTTCAACCGGGTCCGCGTGGCCGACCTGATCCGCGTCGACGCGACCGGCCGCGTCGTCGACGGCACCGGCAAGGTCAACCCGAGCGCCTTCACCATCCACTCCAAGATCCACGAGCGCCCCGAGGCCAACGCCATCGCGCACGGCCACACCGTCCACGCCCGCGCCCTCGGCGCCCTGGAACGGCTGCTGGAGCCCTACGACCAGGAGTCCGCCGCCTTCTACCAGGACCAGGTCCTCTACGGCGACTACGAGGGCCCGGCCATCAAGATCGAGCACGGCCAGGACATCGCGGACCGCCTCGGCGCCAAGCGCGCCATGCTGCTGCGCCACCACGGGCTGATCACCGTGGGCGGTTCCCTGGAGGAAGCCGTCCACTGGTTCTTCACCTACGAGAGCTGCGCCCAGGTCCAGCTGCTCGCCCTCGCCGCCGGCCGCCCCGTCCCCATGTCCCACGAGCAGGCCCTCCTGGCCCGCGACGGCTTCGGCGACGAGCAGCTCGGCCGCTACAGCTTCCAGATCATGTGGGACGAGATCACGGCCGAACAGCCCGACCTGCTCGACGAGTAGCTACGGGCAGCGACGCGCAGACCCGCCGGCCGCACCAGATCCAGGAAGCAATCATGAGCTCAACTGCCTCACCGCGCGCGGAAGCGCGCACCATCCTCGTCATCGTCGCGATCGTGCAGTTCGTCATCGGCGGCTGGTTCTCGTGGTCGGCCTCCCACGCCGCCCCGCGCGACCTGCCCGTCCTCGTGGTCGCAGCCCAGGGCTCCGAACAGCTCACCGAGCGGCTGCGCGAGGCGGCCCCGGGCGCGTACGAGATCAAGGGCGCCGCCACCGCCGAGGAAGCCGACGCCGCGCTGCGCGAGAGGAAGGCGTACGGCGCCCTGCTGCCGACCGCGGACGGACTCGAACTGCACCTCGCCTCCGCCGCCTCACCCACCGTCGCCCAGAACCTCACCGGCCGGGCGCAGCAGCTTGCCGGGGGACCGGTCCACGTCACCGACGTGGTGCCCGCCGACCCCGACGACCCGCACGGAGCGGGCCTGTCCATGGGCTTCCTGCCCCTGCTGATCACCGCTGTCATCGCCGGTCTGCTCTTCGTCCTCAAGGTGCGCGGCGCGGCCGCCAAGTTCATGGGCGTCATCGGCTTCGCGGTCCTCTCCGGCCTGCTCAGCTCCCTCATGCTCACCCACCTGAGCGGGGTCCTGCCGGGCAACTACTTCGTCAACGCCGGCATCGTGGCCCTGCTGGAGCTGGCCATGGTCGGGGTCATCACCGGCCTCGGCTCGCTGGTCGGCCCGCCCGGCATCGCCGTCGGCGCGGTCCTCATGTTCGTCATCGGCAACCCGCTCTCCGGCCTGGCCTCCGCCCCGGAAATGCTGCCGCAGCCGCTCGGCACCATCGGCCAGTTCCTGCCCGCGGGCGCCGCCGCCGGCCTGCTGCGCACCGCCGGCCCGTTCGACGGAGCCGGAGCGGGCGGCCCGGTCCTCGTCCTGGCCGTCTGGGCGCTGGTCGGCCTGACCCTGCTCTACGCCGGCTCCAGGCGGAAGCCCGCCGCCCCGCGGCAGGACGCCGCCCAGGGCTCCGCCCGCACCGGCGAACCGCAGCCCGCCGCGGCGCGCTGACCCGCCGCCGCACCGAAACCCCCGGCGCCGCGACGCGCCCCTCTTCCCCAACTCCCTTTCGTGAAGGTCGAGATCACCATGAGTACAAGTGACCGCCCGCCGACGCGCATCGGCCTGGTCGGCGGAGGGGCCGCCGCCGTATGCCTGCTGGACCGGCTCTCCCGCACCCCGGGCCGCGGCCGCGGATCGATCACCGTCTTCGAACCCTCGGAGAACCTGTGGCGCGGCCGCGCCTACCAGCAGGACGCCGACTCGGTCCTCGCCAACATCATCCCGGCCGAGATGAGCGCCCGCACCGGAGACCCGGACGACTTCCTGCGCTGGCTGCGGGAATCCGGACTCCCCTACGGGGAGGGCGACTACGCCGCCGAAGGCTACTTCCCGCCGCGCCGGGTGTTCGGCAGCTACCTGGAGCGCACCGCCGAGAACGCCGTCGGCGAGCTCTCCCTCGGCGGCTGGCCCGTCCAGGTCGTCCGCGACACCGTCGTCGGCGCCCGCGAGGCGGGCGACGAGGTGGTCCTGACCGGCGCCGACGGACGTACGCACACCTTCGACTACGTCATCTGCGCCGTCGGCGCCGGCCGGCCCGCCGACCACTACGAACTGGACGGAACCCCGGGCTACTTCGGCGACCCGTACCCGCTGCGCACCACCCTGACCGGCATACCCGCCGACGCCGACGTCACCGTCCTCGGCACGGGACTGGCCGCGGTGGACGCCGTGGTCTCCCTCCAGGCCCACGGGCACCGGGGCCGCATCACCATGGCCTCCCGCAACGGCGCGCTCCCGGCCGTCCGCCAGCGGCCCGTCTTCCCCGAGATCGCCCATTTCACCCCCGCCGCCCTGCACGCCGCCGCGGCACGCGGCGACGACGGCCGGATCGGCCTGGGCGACGTACTGGACCTGCTGGTGCGGGAGCTGGCGGATCACGACGCCGACCCGTCCGTGGTCCTCGCCGAACTGTTCTCCCTCGGAGTGGAGGCGCCGCTCGACCGGCTGCGCCGCCAGTACGACTGCATCGACGGCGCCGACGTCGGCATGCGCGTCATGCAGCACGTGGTCCCCGAGAGCGGCCCCGACGCCTGGACGCTGCTGCGCACCGAGGACCAGGAGTTCATCCGGGAGACCCACTACCGGGCCGTGATGAGCCTGTGCTGCCCGATGCCGCCCGCCAACGCCCGCAAACTGCTCGACCTGCACGAGGCCGGCCGGCTGCGCGTGCTGCGCGGCCTGTGGAACGTCAAGCCGCTGGCCGACTCCGGGTTCCACGTGGCGGCGGACGGCGAGGAGTACCGCAGCGACGTCGTCGTCAACGCGGTCAGCGCCCCCTCCCACCGGGTTCCGGCGCAGGCCCGCCCGTTCGTCGACTCGCTCGTCGAGGACGGCATCGGCGAGTACCACCCGTACGGCGGCCTGCACATCGAGCCGTCGACCAGCCGCGCCGTGGGCGCGGGCCGGGCCCACCGGCGGATGCACGCGATCGGCGACATGGGCGCCGGGACGCTGTTCTTCACCTCCGGCATGCCCTCGGTCCTCGAACGGGCGGACGACATCGTCCGGGCGGTCGTCGAGGACATCACCGCCACGACCGGACTGGAGCCCCAGGCGTGAACACGATCACCCGCAGGGACATGATGAGGGCCGCCATGACCACGGCCGTCGTCCTCGGCACGAGCGCGGCCGTCGCCCCCATCGTCCTCGCCGACCCGTCCTCCGGAGCCCGTACGGCCTCCGGAGCCGGCGACGGGACCGGGGCGAACCCGCCGCCCGGGACCTTCGACGAGGTGTACCGGGGCCGCCGCATCCAGGGCGGGCCCACGCCCGTGCGGTACGCGTCCTCCCGCGCGGCGGCGCCGGCCGCGGGCCCCGGCATCGAGGTCAGCATCGACGGCCGGCCGCTGCACGTCATGCGGCGGGCCGACGGCAGCTACCTGAGCCTGGTCAACCACTACCAGTCCTTCCCGACCCCGCTGGAGGTGGCACGGGCCGCGGTCGACGAGATCGGCACCGCCCAGCTGTCGACGGCGCAGCTCCACCACCACACGGCATGACGTCGAGGAACGAGCACACGTGTACACGCGCAAGAACCAGAAGGACCTCACCCCCGACGAGCGCGCCCGCTTCGTCCACGCGGTCCTGGAGATCAAACGCCGGGGCGTCTACGACGAGTTCGTCCGGCTCCACGGCCAGTACTTCGTCTCCGACGGCGAGGGCGGACAGCGGGTGGGACATATGTCCCCGTCGTTCTTCCCGTGGCACCGCCAGTACCTGCTGGAGTTCGAACGGGCCCTCCAGCAGGTCGACCCGAAGGTGACCCTGCCGTACTGGGACTGGACGGCCGACCAGTCGCCCACCTCGGGCCTGTGGGCCGACGACTTCCTCGGCGGCAACGGGCGCCCCGGCGACCACCGGGTCATGACCGGCCCGTTCGCCTTCGACGCCGGCAACTGGCCGGTGAACGTGGGGGTCACCGAGGAGAAGTACCTCGTGCGCGACTTCGGCCGCCCGGCCGACCCGGTCGCGCTCCCCTCGCCCGCCGAACTGGCCTGGGCGATCGACGACCCGGTCTACGACGCCTCCCCCTGGGACTCCACCGCCACCACCGCCGGCTTCCGCAACAAGGTCGAGGGCTGGACGGTCGGTGAGAAGGAGGGCTGGCACAACCACAACCGGGTCCACCTGTGGGTCGGCGGCCAGATGACGGGCGGAACCTCGCCCAACGACCCGGTCTTCTGGCTCCACCACACCTTCATCGACCTGATCTGGGCGCGCTGGCAGCGCCGCCACCCGGGCGCGGGCTACGAGCCGAGCCGGCCGGTACCGGCCGGGGACCCGCAGCACGGGCGGGTCATCAGCCTCGACGAGCCGATGGCGCCCTGGCAGGTGCGGCCCTCCGCGCTCCTCGACCACACGCGCTTCTACCAGTACGCCGAATGACGTGCCCGCCGGGTCCGAACCCCGGCGCAGCCCGGCAAGCCCGGCACCACACCCCCGTACGGCCCGCTCCGTACGACCACCGAAAAGGAACCGTCATGCGCATCCGTCACACCGTCCCGGCCCTCGCCGCCGCCGCCCTGATCGCCCTGGCCGGGGCGCCGTCCGCGCAGGCCGCCACCGCGCCGGCGCCCGCCGCCGCGGGCGTGCGCGCCGAGGCCCCCGCCTTCGCGGGCCACACCTACGTCCTGACGCTCGACAACGGGGCCGTCCTGCGCAACTCGTACTCCGCCGACGGCTCCACGCTCGACTGGACCGCCCTGGCGGGCCCGATGGCCGGGCACAGCGGGCAGGAGAAGCTCTCCGTCCGCGCCGTGGGCGAGGGCCTGTACTTCGTCAACTGGGTCGAGGCCTCGGGCATGACCGTCAGCCACGTCATGGACCTCGGCCGGGGCACCGTCAGCGTCTACTGGACGTACGCGACCCCCGACGGCGGCCGCGCCGGCGAGCTGCACACGGCGACGCTCGAGCGCGTCTCTTCTTGACCGGCACGGTGGGGCGGGGCCGGTCCACGGGGGGCCGGCCCCGCCCGCACCCGTTCCCAGGGGGGAATCCACGCATGCCCGCTCCACGTACCAAGGCGCCGGAACCACCGCGCCCGCCCGCACCCACGACGCCCGCACCCTCGACGCACGCACCCACGATGCCCGCACCCAGGAGCACGCCCGCACCCACGACCACGACCGCCTCCGCACCGGAGCTCGCGGGCTCCCTGCGGCCGCGCCACCTGACGATGCTGGCCCTCGGGGGAGTGATCGGCGCCGGGCTGTTCGTCGGCTCCGGCACCGGCCTGCGCGTCGCGGGCCCGGCCATCATCCTCTCGTACGCGCTCGCCGCCGCCCTGGCCCTGCTGGTGATGCGGATGCTCGGCGAGATGGCCGCCGCGATGCCGGCCAGCGGCTCGTTCTCCGTCTACGCCGACCGGGCCCTGGGCCGCTGGGCGGGCTTCACCGCCGGCTGGCTGTACTGGGCCGTGACGGCCATCGCCATCGCCATCGAGCTGATCGCCGCGGCCACGATCCTGCACCAGTGGATGCCGGGCGTCCCGCAGTGGCTGATCGCCCTGGTGGCCCTGGCCGTCTTCACCCAGTCCAACATGTTCTCGGTCTCCTCCTTCGGAGAGGCCGAGTTCTGGTTCGCGGGCATCAAGGTCGCGGCCATCATCGCCTTCCTCGCGCTGGGAGTGGCCGCGCTGTGCGGGGCCGTCCCCGGCGTCGACTCGCCGGGCATGGCCAACCTGACCGGCCGCGGCGGCTTCCTCCCGCAGGGCTGGAACAGCGTCGTCGCGGGACTGCTGACCGTCGTCTTCGCCTTCGGCGGGATGGAGGTCATCACCATGGCCGCGGCCGAGTCCGGCGACCCGGCCCGCTCCGTCACCAAGGCGGTGAGCAGCGCGATCTGGCGGATCAGCCTGTTCTACCTCGGCTCGATCGCCGTCATCGTCACCCTGCTGCCGTGGGACTCCGCCACACCCGGCCGCAGCCCCTACGTCGCGGTCCTGGACGAGCTCGGAATCCCGGGCGCGGGGCGGCTCATCGAGGTGGTCGTGCTGATCGCCCTGCTGTCCGCGATGAACGCCAACCTGTACGGGGCCTCGCGGATGGCCCATTCGCTCGCCGCGCGCGGCGACGCCCCCCGGGTCCTGCTGCGGACCTCGCGGCGCGGTGCCCCGCGGGCGGCCGTGGCCGCCTCCGCGGCCTTCGCGTTCGTCTCGATCGGCCTCGACCACCGCTGGCCGGAGCAGATCCTGCCGTTCCTGGCGAAGGCCATGGGCGGTTCCATGCTCTACATGTGGCTGACCGTCGCGGCCGCCCACCTGGTGCTGCGCCGGCGGCTGGAACGGGAGGCGCCGCACCTGCTGGTGGTGCGGATGCGCGGGTTCCCGTACCTGTCGTGGCTGGCGGCCGGCGGGATCGTCTGCGTGCTGGTGCTGATGGCCCGCGATCCGCAGGCGCGCGGCCAGCTGGGCTGGTCGACGCTCCTGGTCCTGGTGCTGCTCGCGGCCGCCGGGGTACGGGCGCTGCGGGCCCGCCGGACGGGCGGGCGCTGAGGTCCGGCCCGGCCGGGTCCTTCCCGGCCGGGCCTGGGGCGTGCCGCCGGTCAGGCCGACAGGCGTCCGCAGTCCGGCTCGGCGAGCTCGTCCGCGGGCAGCATCCCCGTGGTGGCGATGAGGTAGCCGAGCTGTGCGCGGCTGCGGCTCTGCAGGGTGGCGGCGATGCGGCTGACGTGGGCGGCGACCGTGCGGCGGCTGGTGCCGAGCCGACGGGCGATCGCCTCGTCCGTGTGTCCGGCGACGAGCAGGCGCATGATGGCCCGCTGGATCTCGTCGGCGATGTCGGGTTCGACCGTGCGCGAGGCGCGCGGGTCGATGGACGACCCGCGCTCCCAGGCCTCCTCGAAGACCTGGACGAGGAAGGAGACGATGGAGGGCTGGCGGATCTCCAGCGCCGAGGTGCGGGCCTCGCTGTGGCCCGGTACGTAGGCGATGGTCCGGTCGATGACGATCAGCCGGTCGAAGACGTGGTCGAGGGTGCGGACCTCTCCGCCCGCCTCGATGAGCCGCTCGATGTGGCGCAGCGTGGCGGCGTGGGTCCGTACCGCGTGCTGGTACAGGGTGCGATGCCGGACGGGGCCGCGGACGTGGTCGAGTCCGTCCAGGTCGTACGAGACCCGGGAGCCCCCCGGTTGTACGGTCATCAGTTCTTCGCGGCACTCGCGGACGGCGTGGGCCAGCGTGGAGTGGATGACCCGCTCGCCGTCGATCGCGGTGGCCCAGCCGGTGTGTTCGCGTTTGGCCGCGGTGTAGATGGCGCTGACCGGTACGAAACTCCCGGCGATGGCCTGGGCGTCCAGGCGCTGTTTCTCCAGTGACTGCTCGATGGGTCTGACGAGTTCGGCCTTGGCGACGTCGGGTGAGACGGGGACGAGCACGGTCGGATCGTCCGGCGGCGGGACCAGCAGCCCCATCCGCAGGAGGCACGCCGGTGCTCCTTCCCTGTCCGTGCAGCCCTTCACCACGGCCTTGCGATAAACGGTCAGGCCTTCACTGCATACGCCGCTCCCTCGGTCTGCAGAGTCGTCACGGTTACAACATTCCCCCGGGTACTGCCTTGCATGATCCTGCATGGCTCAATTATGCACTTGGAAATCTAGCCAATGTGGGCAGATTGGTTGGCATCATGATGTCTTAATGTCATCTTGACCATGGAACCGGAGGTAACAGGAATATGGCGAACAGATTCGGCGTACTGGCCGACATCCTGGAGGAATGGCGCGCCGCATTCGACGCGCACAAGGCCGACGAGATCACCGCCCTCTTCGCCGAGGACGCCCTCTTCCAGGGCCTTTCCCCCCAACTCCTCGAAGGCCGCGCACAGATCAGGACCTATTACGAGAACGTCCCGCCCGGAACGACGGCCGCCGTCGAGGTCCTGCACTCGCGCACCGTCGCCGCCGACGCCCTCGCCGGGTTCGCCACCGTCACCTTCACGGACCCCGCCAAGGGGCCGCTCCCCGTCCGCCTCTCCGTCGCCGCCCAGCACCTCGGCGGTGCCTGGCGGATCCGCCAGTACCATGTCTCACGCCTGACCTGAGCCCCCGCCGGGTAGGCTCCCAGCCCCGGAACGGGCCGGGCGGCCGAGCGGGAGGCGGGCCATGGACGCAGCTCCGTACGAGGGTGCCGACCCCGGCCTGTACGGGCCGGACTCCGTCACCTGGCAGTGCCACGGCGACCCCGTCATGTGGATCGCCGGGGTCCGCGCCCTCTACCTCCAGGCCCTGCACCCCCGCGCGGTGCGCGGAGTCCTGGCGAACAGCGCCTTCGAGCAGGACGCCTGGGGCCGGCTGCTGCGCACCGCCGACTTCGTCGGCACCCTCACCTACGGCACCAGCGAGGCCGCCGAAGCGGCCGGAGCCCGGGTCCGCGCCATCCACCGCCGGCTCTCCGCCACCGATCCCGCCACCGGGGAACGCTTCCCCGTCGACGACCCCGCCCTGCTGCTCTGGGTGCACTGCGCCCAGATCGACAGCTTCCTCCACGTCCTGCTCCGCTCCGGGACCCCCCTCACCCCCGCCCAGGCCGACCGCTACGTGGACGAGAACCGGGTCAACGCCCGCCTGGTCGGCCTCGACCCCGAGGAGGTCCCGGCGGACAGGGCCGCACTCGCCGCGTACTTCGAGGGCGTGCGCCCCGAGCTGACCGCGGGCCCCGACGCCCGCGCCGTCGACGACTTCCTGCGCGCGCCGCCCGTCCACCCCCTCCTCGTCCCTGGCCGAAACCTGCTGTGGAGCCCGCTCGCCGCACTCGCCTACGGCTCCCTCCCGCCCTGGGCGCACGCGCTCTACGGCAGACCCGCCCCGCCCCCGCGCACCACCACCCGGCGCCTGCGCCTCACCGGCCACATCCTGCGCAGCATTCCCGCAGGTCTGCGGTGGCAGCTGCCGCCAGGTCACATCTTGAAAGCGATGCGCCGACTGGGCCCCGGGACCCGCCCCTCGGCGTACACACTGCGTACATCAGCGGCCATACTGGACCGGCCGGGGAGGGCGTGGCACGACGACGGGGGCGGCTTCAAGACATGGCGGAGTCCAGACTGATCCAGGGCCGGTACCGGTCGCTCGATCTGATCGGGCGCGGGGGCATGGGCGAGGTGTGGCGCGCCCGCGACGAGTCGCTGGGCCGGCAGGTCGCCGTCAAGTGCCTCAAGCCGGTCGGACACGACCAGGACGCCCACTTCACCCAGGTCCTGCGCGAGCGCTTCCGGCGCGAAGCGCGCGTCGCCGCCTCGCTCCAGCACCGCGGCGTCACCGTCGTGCACGACTTCGGCGACGACAGCGCGGCGGGCGGCCCCCTCTACCTGGTCATGGAACTGCTGGAGGGCCGCAACCTCAGCCAGCTGATGGAGGACAACGAGGCGCGCCCCCTGCCCGTCGACGTGGTCCTCGACATCGCCGAACAGATGGCCGCCGCCCTCGGCTACACCCACGACCAGGGCGTCGTCCACCGCGACCTCAAGCCCGCCAACATCATGCGGCTCACCGACGGCACGGTGAAGATCTGCGACTTCGGCATCGCCCGCCTCGCCCACGACATCGGCTTCACCGCCAAACTCACCGGCGGCGGCATGGCCATGGGCACCCCCCACTACATGTCGCCCGAGCAGATCGCCGGCGGCGAGGTCGACCACCGCAGCGACCTCTACTCCCTCGGCTGCGTCCTCTACGAGATCGCCACCGGCGCACCGCCCTTCGACCTCGGCGACTCCTGGTCCGTCCTGGTCGGCCACCGCGACACCGCGCCCGTCCCGCTGCGCGAACACCGCCCCGAGCTGCCCGGCCACTTCGAGGAACTGGTCCTCGACCTGCTGGCCAAGCGCCCCGAGGACCGCCCGGGCGACGCCCGCCACCTGCACCGGCGCCTGGTCGAGGCCCGCTTCGGCCCGGCCGGCCCGCCGGCCTCCCGGGCGCCGCTGCCCGCGTGGGCCAAGGGCATGACCGCCGGCCGCAAGGCCGGCACCGACGCCCGGCCCGCCAGCGGCGAGTGGGCCGTCCTCACCGGCTCCTGGACCGCCGCCCGCCCCGCCGGACGGACCGCGTACGGCTCCGGGGAGCAGCGCATCCTGCGGCCCGACGCCGCCGAGGACCCCCGGCTGACCGGCATGTACGCCCTGCCGCGCACCCCGCTGCCCGAGCCGGGCGACCCGGGGCACCCCGACGCGCTCGCCGCCGGGCACACCCGCGCGTTCGCCCTCAGCCGGGCCGGCCGCAACGAGGAGGCCCTCGCCGTGTACGCGGCCGTGGCCCGGGGCCGGGCCGCGGTGCTGGGCCCCGACCACCCCGACACCCTCGCCGCCCGCCAGGAGGAGGCGTACGAACTGGGGCGCCTGCGGCGCCACCGCGAGGCCTACGAGGTCTACGGCTCCGTACTCGCCGCCCGAGCCCGCACCATCGGCCCGCGCCACCCCGACACCCTGCGCTGCCGGCACAACCTCGCCTGCGCCCTGGGCGCCCTCGGCCGGCACGCCGACGCCTACGCCGCCGCCGCGGAGGTCGCCGCCGACCGCGCCGCCGTCCTCGGCGCCGAGCACGTCGACACCCTGCTCACCCGCTACGAGGCCGCCTACGCCCTCGGTCGGCTCGGCCGCTGGGAGGAGGCGCTCACCGGCTTCCGCCAGGTCGCCGCCGCCCGCGAACGCGTCCTCGGCCGCGACCACCCCGACGCCCTGGCCGCCCGCTACGAGACCGGCATCGCCCTCGGCCGCACCGGCCGCGCCGCCGAAGCCGTCGACGTGTTCCGGGCCCTGGCCGCCGACCGCACCCGGGCCTACGGCGCCGCCGACCCGGAGACCCTGCGCGCCCGCCACGTCCTCGGCGTCAACCTCGGCCGCCTCGACCGCTGGGAGGAAGCCGTCGCCGAGGCCCGCGAGGTGGGCGCGGCCCGCGCCGCCACCCTGGGCGCGGAACACCCCGACACCCTGGTCAGCCGCCGCGAACTCGCCGTCGGACTGGGCCGGCTGGGCCGCTGGGACGAGGCCCTGCCCCTCTACCGGGAACTGTCCGGCATCCGCGAACGCTCCCTCGGCGACGACCACCCCGACACGGCCCTGGCCCACGCCGACGAGGCACACTGTCTGGAGCGGCTCGGCCAGGTGTGTTACCAAGAGCCATGACAGCCAACACGGGCTCCCGGGGTTTCGCGCACGACGTGTACGACGCGGTGATCGTCGGCGGAGGCCACAACGGCCTCGTCGCCGCCGCCTACCTGGCCCGGGCCGGCCGCTCGGTGCTGGTCCTGGAGAGACTCGGGCACACCGGCGGCGCCGCCGTCTCCACCCGCCCCTTCGTGGGGCTCGACGCCCGCCTGTCGCGCTACTCGTACCTGGTCTCCCTGCTCCCCGCGAAGATCGTCCGCGACCTCGGCCTGCGGTTCGCGGTGCGCCGCCGCACGGTGTCCTCGTACACCCCCGTCGAGCGCGGGGGCCGCGCGGGCGGCCTCCTCGTCGGCGGCGGAGAGGACCGTACCCGGGAGTCCTTCGCCCGGCTGACCGGCTCGGACCGGGAGTACGAGCGCTGGCGCGCCTTCTACGGGACCACCGCCGAGGTCGCCCGGAAGGTCTTCCCCACCCTCACCGAGCCGCTGCCCACGCGCGAGGAACTGCGGGCCCGCGTAGGGGACGACGAGGCCTGGCGGACGTTCTTCGAAGAGCCGCTGGGCCGGGCCGTCGAGGACCACTTCGACGACGACCTGGTGCGCGGCGTGGTCCTGACCGACGGACTCATCGGCACCTTCGCCGACGCCCACGACCCCTCCCTCGCCCAGAACCGCTGCTTCCTCTACCACGTCATCGGCGGCGGCACCGGCGACTGGGACGTGCCCGTCGGCGGCATGGGCGCGCTCACCGACGCCCTGGCCGGCGCGGCCCGGGCCGCCGGGGCGGAGATCGTCACCGGCCACGAGGCGCTGCGCATCCACCCGGACGGCACCGCCCCCGCGGAGGTCTCCTTCCGCACGGAGGCGGGAGAGGGCAGCGTCACCGCCCGCACCGTCCTGGTCAACGCCTCGCCCCGGGCCCTGGCCGAACTCCTCGGCGAGGACCCCGGCGCCGCTCCCGCCCCGGAGGGCGCCCAGCTGAAGGTCAACATGCTGCTGAGCCGCCTGCCCCGGCTCCGGGACACCTCCGTGGACCCCCGCGAGGCCTTCGGGGGCACCTTCCACATCGCCGAGGGCTACGAGCAGCTGCGGCGCGCCCACGCGGAGGCCGCCGCCGGCGAACTGCCCTCCGTACCGCCCTCGGAGATCTACTGCCACTCCCTGACCGACCCCTCGATCCTGGGTGCGGACCTGGTGGAGCGGGGCTACCAGACGCTCACCCTGTTCGGCCTGCACACCCCGGCCCGGCTGTTCGAGAAGGACAACCGGCAGGCCCGCGAGGTCCTGCTGACCGCCACCCTGGCCCAGCTGGACGCGCACCTGGCCGAACCGCTCACCGACTGCCTGGCCTTCGACGCCGACGGCCGGCCCTGCATCGAGGCCAAGACCCCCGTCGACCTGGAACGCGAACTGCGCCTGCCCGGCGGCCACATCTTCCACCGCGACCTGTCCTGGCCGTACGCGGACGCCGCGACGCCGGGCCGCTGGGGCGTGGAGACCGCCCACCCCACCGTCCTGCTGTGCGGAGCCGGCGCGGCACGCGGCGGCGGAGTCAGCGGCATCCCGGGCCACAACGCGGCGATGGCGGTACTGGGCCGCTGAACCGGGCGGGGCTACTCGGCCGGTTCGATGACGACGACCGGGATCTCGCGGTCCGTCTTGGCCTGGTACTCGTCGTACGCGGGCCAGTGCCCGACCATGACCGGCCAGAACGCGGCGCGCTCCGCCGGCGTCGCGGTGCGGGCCGTGCCCTGGAAGACCTTCGGGCCGACCTGCACGCGGACCTCGGGGTGTTCGGTCAGGTTCCGGTACCAGAGCGGGTGCGCCGCGTCGCCGCCCTTGGAGGCGACGACCAGGTAACGGCTCCCGTCCTCGCCGTAGATGAGGGGGGTCCGCACGGGCTTGCCGGAGACCCGGCCGAGGGTGGTGAGCAGGAGGGTCTGGGTGCCGTTCCACTCCCGGCCCTGCGCACCGTTCGAGCCCACGTACAGCTTGACGTGGTCCAGCTGCCAGGTGCCTTCCCGGGGGTCGGTCGGGTGGTCCCAGTCGATGTCGGTGGTCATACGGCTTCGCCTGCCTTCGTGTTGAACGGTCAACCGTCTCGACAACGACCGCCGATGCCCCCGGGCACGCTCCTCAGGCCGCGCGTCCGGCAGGGACGCCCGGGAGGGTGAACCCCTCGAAGAGGTCGTCCAGGGCCCGCCGCGCGGCGCGGGCCGGCGTCGCCCGGACGGCGAGGTCGCGGGCGGCCACGGCCAGCGGGTGGGTGAGGCCCGCGACGCGGCCCGCGCGGCGGGCGCGGACCCGGATGGCGTCGGTACGGGCGAGGCGGGCCCGGGTGTAGGCGGCGAGGGCCTCCGGCACCGGCCGCCCGTCCAGCAGGTGGGCCAGGACGACGGCGTCCTCGACGGCCTGGCAGCCGCCCTGCCCCAGGTTGGGGGTCATGGCGTGCGCGGCGTCGCCGACCCAGGCGACGCGGCCGTGGTGCAGGCGGGGGAGCGGGGCGGCCAGGTCGTACAGGTCGTGCTGGAGCACCGTCGCGGGGTCGATCCGCTCCAGGAGGGCCGGGATCGGATGGTGCCAGGTGCCGTGGTGCCGCAGGAGTTCGGTGCGGACGTCCGCGGGCCGGTAGCCGGCGGGCACGACGGCGGTGGCGTAGAGGTAGGTCCGGCCGTCGGCCAGCGGGACCGTCCCGAAGCGGCGGCCGCGGCCCCAGGTCTCGGCCGCCTCGGTGGGGGCGGCGCCCGCCGGGAGCACGGTGCGCCAGGCGGTCTCCCCGCTGTACCGCAGGCCGGGGTGGCCGGGGAAGTACCGGCGGCGCAGCGGGCTGTGGATGCCGTCGGCGGCGATCACCACGTCGGCGGTGAACTCCCCGGACGCGGTACGGACCACCGGGCGGCCCCCGGCCTCCTCCACGGCCGTGACGTCCGCCCCGTACCGCAGGGCGCCCCCGGGGAGGCCCGCGGCCAGGGCGGCGGCGAGGTCGGAGCGGTGCACGGCGAGCGGCGGCCGGCCGTAACGCGCGACCAGGCCGGCGGTGTCGGCGCGGCTGAGCCAGGCGCCCGTCGGCCGGCGCAGCCCCATCCCGGCGGGGACGGCGCCGCCCGCCGCCCGGGTCGCGTCGAACCCGATGGCGTCGAAGGCGCGCAGGGCGTTGGGGGCGAGGACGATGCCCGCCCCGAGGGCGGCCGGCCCGTCGGCCCGTTCGCAGACGGTGACCCGCCAGCCGCGGCGGTGCAGCGCGAGGGCGGCGGTGAGGCCGCCGATCCCGCCCCCGGCGATGACGGCGTGGCGTGGGCGTTCCGGCATGGCGCGGCCTCCTGCTGCTCGACGGTCCCCGGAGCCTCTACATCCGTAGAGCCCGATGCCCTCACTCTACAGCTGTAGAGTGAGGGCATGTCCACCCCCGACGACGCCCCACCGCCCGCCCCGGACCGCAGGACCCTGATCGCGGACACCGCGATCGGCCTGGTGGCCGCGGGCGGACTGCGGAGCCTCACGCACCGCGCCGTCGACGGCGCCGCGGCGCTGCCGGCGGGCAGCACCTCGTACTACTTCCGGACGCGGACGGCGCTGATCGGCGCCTGCTACCGGCGGCTCGCCGAGCTGGACCTGCACGACCTCGACGGGGACGCCCCGCCCGTACCGCCCGACCGGGACACCGCGGCGCGAGCCCTCGGCGGGCTGCTCCACCGCTGGCTCACCGAGGGCCGCGAGCGCCAGCTGGCCCGTTTCGAGCTCAGCCTGGAGGCCGCCCGGAACCCGGAACTGGAGCCCGAACTGCACCGGGCGGGCCTGCACGCCCGGGCCCGCGCGGCCGCCCTCCTCGCGGCCCTGGGCGCCCCCCGGCCGCAGGAGGCCGCCGAACTCGTCGCCGCCTGGACCGACGGCCTGCTCTACGACCGTCTCGCCGGCTCCCTGGCCCGCTCCCGCCCCGTCCCGGACCCGGCCGAACTGACGGCCACCGTCCGGCGCATGCTCGACGCGGTCCTCGCGCCGTAACCGACCGGGCAGCAGGGGACCGCGCCGTGGCGGGCCGTGTCGGACCGTGCCGTGGCGGCTCGGGCCGCAGGGCATCGGGCCCGTCTACGATCCCGCCATGATCGCTGAACTGCAGTGCGTGGCCCTCGACTGTCCCGACCCGCTGCGCCTCGCCGAGTTCTACGCGGCGCTCCTGGGCGGCGCCGTCAACCAGCCGGACCGGCGCTGGGAGGTGGACGCGGACTGGGCCACCCTGCACACCCCCACCGGGACGGTCCTCGCCTTCCAGCGGGTCGCCGGCCACCGGCCCCCCGCCTGGCCCGACCCCGCCCGCCCGCAGCAGTACCACATGGACCTCGGCGTTCCCGATCTCGACCGGGTACGGGAACAGGTGCTCGCCCTCGGGGCGACGCTCCTCGACACGAGCCACGACGCGGAAGGCTGGCACGTGTACGCCGACCCGGCCGGCCACCCCTTCTGCCTGGTCCGCGCCTGAGGTCCGGCCGGTCTACGTGCCCGGAAGGGCGCCGCGGTCCGCGTCCGCGCCGACGTGGAGGACCGCGTCCGCCGCGCCCAGGGTCTCCCGGTCGAGCGGCGCGTAGCCCTGCTGCGGGGTGGTGTCCGTACGGGTGCGGGCGGGACCGGCGGCGTCCGCCGGGACGAGGCCCCACCCGGTGACGCGGCGTTGCAGCAGGCCCTCGTGGGTGTCCGGCCGGGGTTCGGGAAGCCCGATCGCCTCGCTGCGGCCGAGGCCGCCGGCGACGTAGGCGTACCGCTCGCCCAGCAGGGACCCCACGATGGCGCCGGCGCCCGACCACGCGAGGTCCGTCTCCGGCAACGGCCACCTGCTCGGGTTCCGCTGGAGGTGGAGGCTGTGGGCGAAGACCAGCGTCGCGCCGCGTCCGGCCTCGACGTTCCGGACGGCGAGGAGGTTGCGGGCCATGAGCGCGTCCCGGGTGGCCAGTTGCCGCGAGAACCGTTCCGTCCGGTCTCCCGGCCGGGCCGACTCCCGGTGGTAGCGCAGCAGCCCGAGCCCGGTGGTGAGGTGGGCCTCGGCCCGGAACCAGGCGGCGCGCGAGGTCGCCGGGACCAGCTCCGCCGCGCGCGCGTGGAGGGAGTCGAGCATGTCGTAGGCGACCGACCGCAGTCTCTCGGCCCCGGCCGTCGCGCCCATGGACACGGCCGGATCCAGGACGGCCTCCGGGCGGCTCCACCGCTCGTCGTCTCCGGCGAGGGCCGCCAGGTCGGTGTCGAGGCCCAGGTAGTCGCGCGCGTGCGCGAGGTAGGGGCGGGGACTGGGTGCGCCGGTCATCTCCGTCGGTACGTCGAAACCGTGGAAGGCCAGCCGCTCCCGCGCGGGGCGGTCCTCGTTGTGGGCGCGCATCCAGGCGATCAGCTGCCTGTTGGCGTCCAGCTCGCCGAGGCCGTGCGAGAAGCCCGTGCCCATCGCGGAGTCGAGGGTGCCCGCGCCGTTCCGGACGAAGTCGTCCACGGCGAGCGCGGTGACGCGGTCGGTTTCCAGAGCGATCGACCGGAAGCCGTGGCCGGCCAGCTGCGCGAACAGCGCGTTGCGGATCCACGCGAAGGCGCGCGCCCGGTGCGTCGGCTCGCCCAGCGCCAGCAGTTCACACGACGGGGTCACGAAGTCTCGGATGTCCTGAGTCATGTGCCACAAGCGTATCCTTGAAAGCCCGGTGGAGACTTTTCCTGCATCCGCCGCCCATAGGGGCCGGAAAGTTTCAAAGAGGAGGGAACCCTGAGGCCCGCTGACCTCGCGCGTGAGCACGGCATCTCGACCCAGGCGGTCCGCAACTACGAACGCGACGGGTACCTCCCGCCCGCCGACCGCACGCCCAGCGGCTACCGGGTCTACACCGCGGTCCACGCGGCGGCCCTGCGCGCGTTCCTCTCGCTCGTTCCGGCGTACGGACGCGCCGCCGCCGGACAGATCATGAAGGCGCTCCACGACGGCGCCCCCGACGAAGCCCTCACCGTCATCGACCGCGGCCACGAACGGCTGCTCCGCGACCGCGAGACGCTCGACGCGGTGGAACGGGCCCTGGACCACCTCACGGCGGCGGGGCCGGGAACCGCACCGGAGCCCCGGACCGGTCCGGCCGGTCCGGCCGGTCCCGGCACCCGGACCATCGGGGACCTCGCGCACCGACTCGGCGTCACCCCGGCCACCTTGCGCACCTGGGAACGCCTCGGCATCCTCACCCCCGCCCGCGACCCGGCCACCGGGTACCGGGTCTACCGCGCCGGGGACGTACGGGACGCCGAGCTCGCCCACCTGCTGCGACGCGGGGGCCACCCGCTGGACCACATCTCCACCGTGGTCCGGCAGGTCAGAACGGCCGGCGGCACCGAAGCCCTGTCCGCCGCCCTGACCGACCGGCGGCGCGCGCTCACCGCCCGGGGCCGCGCCATGCTCGACGCGGCGACGAGGCTCGCCCCCTACCTGGAACGCCTCGACACCTAGTCCGCCGAGCGGGTCCAGCCGACGGCTTCGATGCGGGCCGCGTCCGCGGGGCGGTCCTCGGCGAAGAGCAGGCGGGCCGGTTCGGCCACGCGCAGGACGTCCACGTACACCCCGCGTCCGACGTAACGGCCGGTGGCCCCGTGGCGGAAGCGGAGCCGGACCTCGCGGCCCGGGCGGGCGGGCAGGGCGGCCTCCAGGCGGTGCCAGATGCGGCCCGACCAGCCGCCGGCGGAGCCCCGCGGCCACTGCTCGGGGGTGCCGCCCGTGGTCCGTACCGTGCTGAACGGGAGCGGCTCCCAGCCCGTCCCGTCCTCGGAGACCTCCAAGTGGAACGCGCCCTCGCCCGGCACCGTGTCCCACCACACGGCACAGCGCAGCCGGGCGTTCGCGGTGGCGGGGGTCAGCGGCGGGAGCGTGAGGGTGCCCGAGCCGCCGGTCTCCATGCCGGAGTACCAGGCCGCGCCGCCGTGCCTGGTACGGACGGGCACGGCCCGGGCGAAGCGGTTGCCGACGGCGACGCGGGGCGCGCTGCCCGCCCGCCACGTCCGCACGGGGTGGACGGAGTTGCCGAGCAGGATCAGGAAGGAGTCGGTGGACGGGTCCAGGACGAGGGAGGTGCCGGTGAAGCCCGTGTGCCCGGCGGAGTGCGGGGTGGCCATGGCGCCCATGTACCAGTGCTGGTACAGCTCGAACCCGAGGCCGTGGTCGTCGCCCGGGAAGGCGGTGTTGTAGTCGGTGAAGAGCAGTTCGACCGAGGCCGGGCGCAGGATGCGCCTGCCCGCGTAGACCCCGCCGTCGAGCAGGGTGCGGGCCAGGACGGCCAGGTCCCAGGCCGTGCCGAACACTCCCGCGTGGCCGGCGACCCCGCCCAGGGCGTGGGCGTTCTCGTCGTGGACCTCGCCCCACACCAGCCCCCGGTCCAGCCCCGACCAGGGCGGACGCTGCACTTCCGTCGCGGCGGTGACCCGGCGCCAGGAGAGCGGCGGGTTGTAGCGCGTGCGGTGCATCCCGAGCGGAGCGGTGATCTCGTCGTGGAGCAGGGCGTCCAGAGTGCGGCCGGTGATCCGTTCCAGGAGCAGCTGGAGCGCGATGAGGTTGAGGTCGGAGTACCGGTACACCGTCCCCGGGGTCTCCTGCGGGCGCACCGACCACAGCAGGCGCAACCGCCCCTCACGGGTGGGTTCCTGGTAGAAGGGCGCCCACGAGCGCAGCCCCGAGGTGTGCGTGAGGAGCTGCCGGACCGTGACCGACTCCTTGCCGCCGCCGGTGAACTCCGGCAGGTAGCGGTCCACCGTCGCCTCCAGCTCCAGCCGGCCCCGCTCCATCTGCTGCACGGCCAGGATGGAGGTGAACAGCTTGCTCAGGGAGGCCAGGTCGAAGACGGTGTCCTCGGCCATCGCGATCCGCTCGGCGGCGGGGAACTCCCGGGGCCGGTCGGTCCGTCCGTCGTAGTCCGCGTACCGGACCGCGTCACCCACGGCCCGGTGGAGGGCGATCGTGCGGCCCCGCCCGGCGAGGACCACCGCCCCCGCGTAGTAGGGGTGTTCGGGGGAGGGGCCGAGGAAGCGCCGGGCCTCGTCCACGACGCCGTCGAGGTGCTTCTCCAGCAACCCGGCCTGTCGGGCCGACCCGTAGCGCAGCCGCAGCCCCTGCAACGCGCGCCGCTCGGCCGGGTTCCCCGCGGCCCCGGCCCCCGCGCCCGGCAGCGCGGCGTGCAGGACGAGGACCCCGCCCAGTGCCAGCAGCCGCGCCCCGAGCCGCCGTCGGCTCAGCCCGCCGCCCCGGGCCGCGACCGTCTCCCGCCCGGCCGCCGCATCCGCCTCCGCGGTCGTACCCGTACCGCCCATGTCGGCCCTCCTGTCCCTGCCCGCGCACGCTACTGGGTATCTGCCCGCCCGCCCCGCACCCTCCGCACCGACCGGCCCCCAAAGAATCTGACACAGCATCAGAAAATCTCTTCCCTCGGCCGCCGCCCTGCGGCATCCTCACGCCCATGGAGACGGAGCTGAGCAAGAAACTGGGAGTCGAGCACGCCATCTTCGGCTTCACGCCCTTCCCCGCGGTCGCCGCGGCCATCACCCGCGCGGGCGGCTTCGGCGTGCTCGGCGCGGTCCGCTACACCGCCCCCGACGACCTCAAACGCGACCTCGACTGGATGCAGGCGCACACCGACGGCAAGCCGTACGGTCTCGACGTCGTCATGCCGGCCAAGAAGGCCGTCGACGGCATCTCCGAGGCCGACATCGAGGCGATGATCCCGGCCGCGCACCGCGAGTTCGTCCGCGACACCCTCGCCAAGCACCACGTACCCGAACTGGCCGAGGGCGAGGCCTCCGGCTGGCGGATCACCGGCTGGATGGAGCAGGTCGCCCGCAACCAGCTCGACGTCGCCTTCGACTACCCGATCAAACTCCTGGCGAACGCCCTCGGCTCCCCGCCCGCCGACGTCATCCGCCGCGCCCACGACCACGGCGTCCTCGTCGCCGCCCTCGCGGGCAGCGCGAAGCACGCCCGCCGGCACGCCGACGCCGGCATCGACATCGTCGTCGCCCAGGGCTACGAGGCCGGCGGCCACACCGGCGACATCGCCACCATGGTCCTCGTCCCCGAGATCGTCGAGGCCGTCGCCCCGCTCCCGGTGCTGGCCGCCGGAGGCATCGGCAGCGGCGAACAGATCGCCGCCGCCCTCGCCCTCGGCGCCGAGGGCGCCTGGCTGGGCTCCCTCTGGCTCACCACCACCGAGGCCGACCTGCACTCCCGCGCCCTCACCGCGAAGCTCCTCGCCGCGGGCTCCGGCGACACCGTCCGCTCCCGCGCCCTCACCGGCAAGCCGGCCCGCCAACTGCGCACCGAGTGGACCGACGCCTGGGACGACCCGGACGGCCCCGGAGCGCTCCCCATGCCGCTCCAGGGCCTGCTCGTGGCCGAGGCCGTCTCCCGGATCCAGAAGTACGAGGTCCAGCCGCTGCTCGGCACCCCCGTCGGGCAGATCGTCGGCCGGATGAACGAGGAACGCGGCGTCCAGGCCGTCTTCGACGACCTCACCAGCGGCTTCGAGCGTGCCATCAACCGCATCGCGGGCCGGGCCTGAGGCGCGCGGTCCCGAGAGGAGTGGGCAGCAGCATGAGCGACGGACAACCCCCCAACGGCTTCTGGGCCCAGGCGGCCGCGGACCCCGGCCGCACCGCACTGATCACCCCCGAGGGCGAGGAGTGGAGCGCGGCCCGGCTGCACGCCGACGTCAACCGGCTCGTCCACGGGCTGCGCGCGGCGGGCCTGGAGGAGGGTGACGCCTTCGCCGTCGTCCTCCCCAACGGCGTCGAGTTCTTCACCGCCTACCTCGCCGCCTCCCAGGCCGGGTTCTACCTGGTGCCGGTCAACCACCACCTCGTCGGCCCCGAGATCGCCTGGATCGTCTCCGACTCCGGCGCCAAGGTCCTCATCGCCCACGAGCGCTTCGCGCGGGCCGCCACCGACGCGGCCGACGAGGCGGGACTGCCGGGGAGCCACCGCTTCGCCGTCGGAGCCGTCGAGGGCTTCCGCCCGTACGCCGAACTCCTCGACGGACAGCCCGACTCGCCGCCCCCCGGGCGCACCCTCGGCTGGGTGATGAACTACACCTCCGGCACGACGGGCCGCCCCCGCGGCATCCGCCGGCCACTGCCCGGCAAGCTCCCGGAGGAGACGTACCTCGGCGGCTTCCTCGGCATCTTCGGGATCCGGCCCTTCGACGGCAACGTCCACCTCGTCTGCTCGCCGCTCTACCACACCGCCGTGCTCCAGTTCGCCGGGGCTTCCCTGCACATCGGGCACCCGCTGGTCCTGATGGACAAGTGGACGCCGCAGGAGATGCTGCGCCTCATCGACGCGCACGCCTGCACGCACACCCACATGGTCCCCACCCAGTTCCACCGCCTCCTCGCCCTCCCGCAGGAGGTCAAGGACGCCTACGACGTCTCCTCGATGCGGCACGCCATCCACGGCGCCGCACCCTGCCCCGACCACGTCAAGCGGGCGATGATCGACTGGTGGGGCCGCTGCGTGGAGGAGTACTACGCGGCGAGCGAGGGCGGCGGCGCCTTCGCCACCGCCGAGGACTGGCTCAAGCGGCCGGGAACGGTCGGCAGGGCCTGGCCGATCAGCGAACTCGCCGTCTTCGACGACGACGGCAACCGGCTGCCGCCCGGCGAACTGGGCACCGTCTACATCAAGATGAACACCGGCGGCTTCAGCTACCACAAGGACGAGGACAAGACGAAGAAGAACCGCATCGGGGACTTCTTCACCGTCGGCGACCTCGGCCTGCTCGACGAGGAGGGCTACCTCTTCCTCCGCGACCGCAAGATCGACATGATCATCTCCGGCGGGGTGAACATCTACCCCGCCGAGATCGAGTCGGCCCTCCTCACCCACCCGGCCGTCGCGGACGCCGCCGCCTTCGGCATCCCGCACGAGTCCTGGGGCGAGGAGGTCAAGGCGGTCATCGAGCCCGCCGAGGGCTTCGCGGCCGGGGACGCGCTGGCCGCCGAGATCCTGCACCACTGCGAACGCCGGCTCGCCGGCTACAAGCGCCCCAAGTCGGTCGACTTCATCGAGACCATGCCCCGCGACCCCAACGGCAAGCTGTACAAGCGCCGGCTGCGCGACCCCTACTGGGAGGGCCGCGAACGCGCCCTGTGACCGGGGGCGGTCCGGCCCGGCCGGCCCCGCCTACACCCCGACGGCCCCGTCGATCCGCTCCCGCAGCAGGTCGGCGTGGCCGTTGTGCCGCGCGTACTCCTCGACCATGTGGATCAGCACCCAGCGCAGCGACACCGTCCCGCGCCACCCGTCGTACCCCTCGACGTCCAGCCCCGGGGCCCGCTCGGTGAACCGTTCCGCGAAGGCCACCTCCTCGCGCCAGGCCCCCCACGCCTCCGCCACGGCCCCGGGCCCTTCCCGCACGCCCTCGAAGTCCCCGTCCGGATCCGCCGCGGAGGAGAAGCGCGGCCCGACGTCCTCACCGGCCAGCACCTGCCGGAACCAGCGGCGCTCCACATCGGCGAGGTGGCGCACCAGGCCGAGCAGCGACAGCGTCGACGGCTCCACGGAACGCCGGGACAGCTCCGCCCCGAGCCCGGCGCACTTCAGCTCCAGGGTCGCGCGCTGCGCGGCGAGCACGCCGGCCAGCAGCGGCCGTTCCTCCCCGGTCGCCGGGAAGGTGAACCGGGGGTCGTCCCCGGCGCCGGTGAACAGTCCCGCTCGTCTCCGCACGCTCTCCATCCCGGGATCATGGACCGGCCGGGAGTTCCCGCGGAAGCCCCCGGCGGCCGGCGCTGCCCGCCACGCCCGGAGTTTCCGTGAGAAGTGCCACGTCAGGGCCCCTGATCCGCGCCGCACACCGCACCCGGGGAACAGTTCTGGCAACTTGGCACATATGAGTACGGCAACCCACAGATCCCCCCTGACCGACTGGACCGTCCTGGTCCCCGTGGTGGCGCTGGTCGCGCTCGTCTTCAGCTGGGGACGTGACCTGCCCGGACTCGCGGTGGTCCTGGTCTCCCTCTGCCTGGCGGGCGCGGTCCTGGCGGCCGTCCACCACGCCGAGGTCGTCGCCCTGCGGGTCGGTGAACCCTTCGGCTCCCTCGTCCTCGCGGTCGCCGTCACCGTCATCGAAGTGGCGCTCATCGTCACCCTGATGGCCGACGGCGGGCCCAAGACCTCCTCCCTCGCCCGGGACACCGTCTTCGCCGCCGTCATGATCACGTGCAACGGCATCGTCGGCCTGTCGCTGCTCGTGGGTGCCCTGCGCAACCGGGTCGCCGTGTTCAACGCGGAGGGCTCCGGCGCGGCCCTGGCCACCGTCGCCACCCTCGCCACGCTCAGCCTGGTCCTGCCGACCTTCACCACCAGCAAGCCCGGCCCCGAGTTCTCCACCGCCCAGCTGGCCTTCGCCGCCGTCGCCTCGCTCGCCCTCTACGGTCTGTTCATCGCCGTCCAGACGGTCCGTCACCGGGACTACTTCCTGCCCGTGGACACCAAGCGCATCCGCAAGGAAGCCGCTCGGGCGGCCGCGGCGGCGGCCGCCGGAGAGGACGACGACCACGCGGAACCGCCCACCACCCGGGCCGCCCTCATCAGCCTCGGCCTGCTGTTCGTCGCCCTCGTCGCCGTCGTGGGCAACGCCAAGGCAGTCTCCCCGACCATCGAGAAGGGCGTCGCCGACGCGGGCCTGCCCAACGCCGTCGTCGGCGTCATCATCGCCCTGCTCGTGCTGCTGCCCGAGACTCTGGCCGCCGTCCGCGCCGCCCGCCGCGACCGCGTCCAGACCAGCCTCAACCTGGCCTACGGCTCGGCCATCGCCAGCATCGGCCTGACCATCCCGGCCATCGCCCTCGCCTCGATCTGGCTCTCCGGGCCGCTGATGCTCGGCCTCGGCCCGATCCACATGGTGCTGCTCGCCCTCACCGTGGTCGTCGGCGCCCTCACGATCGTGCCGGGCCGCGCGACGCTGCTCCAGGGCGGCGTGCACATCGTCCTGCTGGCGGCCTACCTGTTCCTCGCCGTGAGCCCGTGATCCGTCCGGTGGGCCGGGGGGCCGCCCCGGCCCACCGGACGGTCGGCGACCGCGGTCAGCGCCGCTCGCGCGGCCAGACCACCTTCAGCCGCGGCGAGGCGAGGATGTCCCGCTCGCAGAACCGCGAGGTCACCCAGCGCTCCTGGGAGAACAGCCGGGTCTGGTCGGCGTGGAACGGCGATTCGGGGTTCGCCGACTGGCCGTACGTCAGCAGCGTGCGCGCCACCGGGCACTTCCCGCCGTCCCAGCCGACCGCCTGCATGTGGCTGGAGCCGTGCGTGACCTCCGGGTAGCCGCCGGCCGCCGCGCTCCACGGCGCCTCGATCTTGTTCCAGACGCCGAGCGCCTCCGAGCCGCCGCCCACCGGCAGCTTCTCCCCGCCGCGCACCACGAACTGGTGCTCGCCCAGCGGGGCGTCCAGCGCGATCCCGGCCGCCCGCAGTTCGGCGACCGTGTCCGCGAGGGCCCGGCCGATGCCGGGGGCCGCTTGGTTGAGCGTACGGGGCGTACGAACCGGGTCGGCCGCCGAGAACGGCACCAGCCACAGGTCCTTGGCCGCCGTGGACGCGCTCAGCCTCCGCCAGAAGCGGTCGAACAGCAGGGCCCCGCGGCTCGTGGAGTCGGCCGTACGGTCCCACGCCGCCAGCACCCCGCAGGCCGCCGAGACGTCCACCGCCGTACCGTCGCTCCCGGCCGCCGTACCGCCGGGCAGGGCCGCGCACGCCTTCGCCGCGTCGGCTGCCGCCAGGTCACCGGCCGGGACCCGGTTCGCGTACTGCTGCCGCTCCAGGTCGCGGACCGTCAGCCGCCCCCGCGCGGCCATCGCCGACACGTCCTCGACGGCGCCGCGGGTGCGCAGCGAACGCGGCGTCCCGACGTTGCCCCAGACCCGCTCGTAGCCCGTCAGCGGCCGGTCCGCGTTGGCCAGCCAGGCACTGTCGTTGGAGTTCTCCGCGTACGGGGCGCCCCGCAGCGTCGGAGCCCTGCCCGGGCCGAACACCCCGGGCTGTACCGCGTCCGGGTCGGTGCCGGGCGCGCAGTCCCCGCGCGAACCGTCCAGCACCGCCAGCCCCGAGGCGGGGTACGTGGCCCGGCCGAGCGGGGTCGAGCAGCGGGCGGCGAGCTCGTCCGTGATCCGGGGCAGCACCTGGGACTGGGTGAACAGGGTGTCGCCCGCCGCGTCGGCGGCGACCGTGTTCACCCAGGGCAGGCCCTGGGTGCGCTTGAGGGCGTCCTGGATCCCGGCGACCGAGCGGGACTTGCCCATCGCCAGCGCGGTGTCGGAACCGCGCAGGTTCGCCGCGTTGGGGTCGGCCAGCGCGTAGGCGGTCGTGGCCGTCCACGGCAGGGGCAGGGTCGGGCCGAGGTTCGAGACCACCGGCCCGTAACGGGTCCACCACTGGCTGCGGACGACCGGAGCCCCGCCGCCCGCCACCGGGACGCCGACCTTGCGCTCCGTCATCCGCTCCGGCTTGCCGTCGACGAGGTAGACCGTCGGGTCGGCCGGGTCGAGGGCGAGCTGGTGCAGGTTCACGGGCGTGCCGGTGGCCACCGTGTGGCTCCAGGCGACCTTGTCGTTGAAGCCGATGTTCACCACGGCGGTGCCGAGCAGGGAGCCGCCCGAGACGTTCAGCTCGCCCGGGATGGTCTGCTGGGACTGCCAGAACCGCCGCCCGCCCTGCCACGGGTAGTGCGGGTTGCCGAGGAGCAGGCCCCGGCCGTTCGCCGTCGTCGCGCCGGCGAAGGCCACCGCGTTGGATCCCATGTCGTAGCGGGTGGTGTCGAACAGCTGCCGCGCGGCCTCGGCGGCCGCTCCCGGATCCGCGGCCGCGGGCGGCGCCGTCCCCGCGCCCGGTGCGGCCGGGGCGGGTGGCCGCGCAGACGTGATCCCGTCGACTCCGCGTCCCTGACCGCCCAGGACCGACACCGCGAAGCCCCGCGCCGCCACGTCGGTGACCGTGACCGGCCGCACCCAGGCGGCCCCCTTGCACGCCGGGTCGGTGATCCTGTTCTGGGCCAGCCAGGCGTTGTACCCGGCGGCCCAGCCCCGCATGAGCTCGCGCACGTCCTTGCCGGGACCGGCCGGAGCGGGCGTGGCCAGCAGCTTCTCGACCGTTCCGGCGTCCCGCACGCCCTTGAAGTACAGGTCGCTGGAGAGGTTCTTCGTGGCCGAGGAGAGCGAGAAGTCGGGCGCCGCGTCCGGGCCGAACCAGCGCGAGCGTTCCCCGGCCACGGTCAGGAACCCGTCGGCGAGGACGCACACCTGGTCGGCGGCCTGCGCCCAGCCGGTGCCGAACCCGAGGTGCGCGTAGTCCCGGGCGAGGATGTGCGGGATGCCGTTCTCGGTGTACCGGATGACCGCCGACAGGCCCCCGCCCGAGGGCCCGGAACCCGTGTCGGGACCGGTGGCGGAACCCGTGGCGGCGCCGGCCTGCGGCGCCGCGGCCGTCGCCGCGAGCAACGCGGCCGCGGTGACGGCGATGCGGCGCAGGAGCGGGCCGGTACGGCGGTGACCGTCCGATGAGCGCAAACTGACCCCCCAAGTAGCCTGTGAACGGGCGCACTTGCCCGTGTACAGGCCGGGCCCGCGTGCCCCCACACTCATGCAGGCCGGCCGGCGGTCTGTCAACATGCCGTTCGGTATCCCCGGCGGCGCGGCGCTGTTGACCCCGGGCGCGCGCCGGGGTGAGGATCGCGCCATGACGGCAGTGCGGGACAACACGGTCGACGGACTCCTGACGGACAGCGCACGGCGGGTACCCGGCCGCGTCGCCCTCCGCTACGGGGAGCGGAGCTGGACGTACGCGGAACTCGACGCGGCCGTCACCACCGGCGCCGCCGTCCTGCGCGGCCGCCACGGCCTGGCCGAAGGCGACCGGGTCGTGACCTTCGCCCACAACAGCGACGCCTACCTCATCGCCTTCCTGGCCTGCGCCCGGGCCGGCCTGATCCACGTCCCGGTCAACCAGAACCTGACGGGCGACGACCTCGCGCACATCCTCGGCAACTGCGCGGCCGCCCTGGTCCTCGCCGATCCGGACCTGGCCGGGCGGATCCCCGGCGACGCGCCCGTACGGGCGCTGCGCGACGCGCCCGGTTCCTTCCTCGACGAGCTCGCCGAACCCCGGCCCTTCACGGCCGACCCGGACCCGTCGCGGCTGGCCCAGCTGCTGTACACCTCGGGGACCACGGCCCTGCCCAAGGGCGCGATGATGACGCACCGGGCCCTGGCGCACGAGTACGAGAGCGCCATCGACGCCCTGGACCTGACCGGGGAGGACCGTCCCGTCCACTCGCTGCCGCTCTACCACTCGGCGCAGATGCACGTCTTCCTGCTGCCGTACCTGGCGGTGGGCGCGGAGAACACCGTGCTGGACGCGCCCGCGGCCGAGGCGGTCTTCGACCTGGTGGAGTCGGGCCGCGCGGACAGCCTCTTCGCCCCGCCGACGGTGTGGATCGCGCTGGCGGGACACCCGCAGTTCGCCGAGCGGGAGCTGGGCGCCCTGCGCAAGGCGTACTACGGGGCGTCGGTCATGCCGGTGCCCGTACTGGAGCGGCTGCGGGCCAGGCTGCCGGGGCTCGGCTTCTACAACTGCTTCGGCCAGAGCGAGATCGGCCCGCTGGCCACGGTGCTGGGGCCGCGGGAACACGAGGGCCGGATGGACTCCTGCGGACGGCCCGTGCGCCACGTGGAGGCGAAGGTCGTCGACGAGGCCGGCGCGGACGTCCCCGACGGCAGGGCCGGCGAGGTGGTCTACCGGTCCCCGCAGCTGTGCGAGGGCTACTGGAACGACCCGCGGGCCTCCGAGGAGGCCTTCCGCGACGGCTGGTTCCGCTCCGGGGACCTCGCCGTGCGGGACGCCGACGGGTACTTCACCGTCGTCGACCGGGTGAAGGACGTCATCAACTCGGGCGGCGTGCTCGTCGCCTCCCGGCAGGTCGAGGACGCGCTGTACACCCACCCGGGGGTGGTGGAGGCCGCCGTGATCGGGCTGCCGGACGACAAGTGGATCGAGGCCGTCACGGCGGTGGTCGTGCCGCGCGGGCAGGTGACGGAGGCGGAGCTCATGGCCCACGCCCGGGAGCGGCTGGCCCACTTCAAGGCCCCGAAGCGGGTGGTGTTCGCCGAGTCCCTCCCGCGCAACGCCAGCGGCAAGATCCTCAAGCGTGAACTCCGCGACCGCCTCGCGGCCGCGCCGCCCGGGACCGGTGACTGAGCACCGCTCCCCGGGCCGCCGCCGCGGTGGCGGAGCCGCGCCCGCTCATCCCGGTTCCGGCGGGTGGCCTTCGCCGGGACCGTCGGCGAGCACGCCGCTGCGGTGCAGGCGGCGCAGCGTGAGGTGCTCGTGGACCAGGCGCCCGACGAGGGCGCCGCCGTAGACGACGAAGCCGACTCCGACGAGCCAGGACTGGACGACGAGCAGCGTCCCGAACGGGCCGTAGGTGACGGCGTTGGAGGCGATCAGCGGCGAGAACACCAGCTGCGAGAACACCCGCAGGCCGAGCAGGCCCAGGCTGGTGGCCACGGCACCGGGCAGCAGCGCCCGCCAGCGGACCCTGCCGCCGAGCAGGAGCCGCCCCGAGCCCCAGAAGAACAGGCAGGTGCCGCACAGGTCACCCGCCGTGCCGAGGACCGTGCCGAGCGGATCGTCGGAGGGGGCGGGGATCCCCACGAGCAGCGCCAGGTAGCAGACGAGCATGGCCAGCCAGATGACGTGGCGCCACATGGTGTGCCAGCGGGCGGTCGGCACGTCCCAGACCTTCTCGTACCCGGTCTGCACGGCGGAGCCGAAGGTCAGGCCGAACACCGCCAGGGCGGCCAGACCGAAGGCCGTGGTCCGCTCCAGCGCCAGGTCCGCCGCCCCGAACAGCATCTCCACCCGGGCCCGGGAGGAGGGGGACACCCCGAGGGCCTGGCCGAGCCAGCGGCCGAAGCCCGAACCGCTGCCGGGCGCCGCGGCCGCCACGACCACCAGCAGCGGCACCAGGGTCAGGAACCCGAGGGCCGCGAAGCCCATCGCCCGGTGCATCAGCTCGATCTCCCGGCCGCGGCTCCAGGCCAGCCCGGCCTGGGAGCCCTGGAGCCGGTCGTAGAGCTGCCGGAGGATCGAGGTCACGCCTCATGCACTACCCGGACGCGGCCGCCGGCTCCCGGGAGCGGTACCGAAGTGGGCCCGAAGGGGTGGTTTCGGACGCCCGCCGGCCCGTCCGGCTCGCACCGGCTCGCACCGGCCCTCCTCAGCCCTCCCCGCCCTCGCGGAGGTCCTTCAGCCGCTTGATCTTGCCGACCGAGCGCTCCAGCGTCTCCGGGTCGACCACCTCCACGGCGACGGACACCCCGACGGACTCCTTGACGGCCCGCACCACCTCGGCGGCCGCCGCCTCCCGCTGCCCGCCGTCGGCGTCCCGGCGCGCCTCCACCCGTACGGTCAGGGCGTCCATCCGGCCCTCCCGGGTCAGCCGCAGCTGGAAGTGCGGTGCGAGGGCGGGGGAGCGCAGCAGGATCTCCTCGATCTGCGTCGGGTAGAGGTTCACCCCCCGCAGGATGATCATGTCGTCGCTGCGGCCCGTCACCTTCTCCATCCGCCGGAAGGACGGCCGGGCCGTACCGGGCAGCAGCCGCGTCAGGTCCCGGGTGCGGTAGCGGATGACGGGCATGGCCTCCTTGCTGAGCGAGGTGAACACCAGCTCCCCGGTCTCGCCGTCGGGCAGCACCGCGCCGGTGAAGGGGTCCACCACCTCGGGGTAGAAGTGGTCCTCCCAGATGTGCAGGCCGTCCTTGTGCGAGGCGAACTCCTGCGCCACGCCCGGCCCCATCACCTCCGACAGGCCGTAGATGTCCACGGCGTCGATGTCCAGCCGCTCCTCGATCTCCCGGCGCATCTCCTCGGTCCACGGCTCGGCGCCGAAGACGCCCGTCCGCAGCGAGGTGCCGCGCGGGTCGATGCCCTGGCGCTCCATCTCGTCGAGCAGCGTGAGCATGTAGGAGGGGGTCACCATGATGACCTCGGGCCGGAAGTCCTGGATGAGTCTGACCTGGCGGTCCGTCATGCCCCCGGAGGCGGGCACGACCGTACAGCCGAGCCGCTCCGCGCCGTAGTGGGCGCCGAGGCCGCCGGTGAAGAGGCCGTACCCGTAGGCGATGTGGACGAGCTGTCCAGGCCGGGCGCCGGCCGCGCGCAGGGACCGGGCGACGACATCGGCCCAGGTGGACAGGTCCCCCTCGGTGTAGCCCACGACCGTGGGACGGCCGGTGGTGCCGCTGGAGGCGTGGATGCGGCGCACCTCGGCGCGGGGGACGGCGAACATCCCGGAGGGGTACTGGTCGCGCAGGTCGGCCTTGGTGGTCAGCGGGAAGAGCGCGAGGTCGGCGAGGGAGCGGCAGTCGTCGGGATGCAGTCCCGCCTTCTCGAAGGCCTTCCGGTAGAAGGGCACCCGGTCGTACGCCCGGTGCAGGGTCGCCCGCAGCCGCTTGAGCTGGAGCGCCGCCAGCTCGTCGGCGCTGAGCCGCTCGCCTTCGTCGTGGAGATCCGCGTACGCCGTCATGCCGTCACCTCACCGAGAGCCAACCGAACGTTCATTCGGTAGAGTGCCGGACCCTGCCGGGTAAATCAATGACTCGAACGAGTGATCGTCTGATCGGGTCCCTCGCGGAGCCGGCCGGCGGTGACCGGCGGCCGGGCCTCCTGGGCGGCGGGCCCCCGCGCGGGGGCGTACGGTCGAAATGAGGTGCCCCCGCCGGAGGAGGCGCGAAGGGAGGCGACGGCCATGTCCGTCATCGACCCCGCGGTGTCGGTGCGGCTCAGCGCGTCCGAAGCCCGCCGCCTGGCCGGGCTGCTCGCCGAGACGGCCCACCTGCTGGAGGACTCCGGTCCGCAGCGGCTCGCGGACGCCCAGGCCGAGGCCCTCGGTCAGGGCGCGAGCCGCCCCGAACTCGCCGGCTGGGCCCGGGGCGTCGCCGCCGAGCTTCGGTCGCAGTTCTAGCCGCAGTTCTAGGGGGTGCCCGGCCGGTCGCCGGACACCCCCCAGGTCTCGTCAGCCGTCAGCCGTCAGCCGTCAGCCGTCAGCCGTCAGCCGTCAGCCGTCAGCCGTCAGCCGTCAGCGTGCCGCGTCCGCCTCCGTCGCCACCGACTTCGCCCACCGGTAGTCCGCCTTGCCGCTCGGGGAGCGCTGGATGGCGGGCGCGATGACCAGCTGCCGCGGGATCTTGTAGCCCGCCAGCCTGGTCCGGCAGTGGTTCTGGATCTCGTCCAGCGTCGGCTCCGCAGCTCCGGCCCGTACCTGCACCACCGCGGCCACGTGACTGCCCCAGGTCGGGTCCGGGACGCCCGCGACCAGGGCGTCGTACACGTCGGGGTGCGACTTCAGCGCCTGCTCGACCTCCTCCGGGTAGACCTTCTCGCCGCCCGTGTTGATGCACTGCGAGCCCCTGCCGAGGACCGTGACGATGCCCTCCCCGTCGACCGTCGCCATGTCGCCGAGCAGCACCCACCGCTCCTCGCCCTTGCGGAAGAAGGTCTCGGCGGTCTTCGCCGGGTCGTTGTAGTACCCGAGCGGGACGTGCCCCCGCTGGGCGAGACGGCCCGGCACGCCCACCGCCACGGGCTCGTACGTCACCGGGTCCACCACCTGGGTGCGGTCGTTGACCTCCAGGCGGAAGCCCTTCTCCGGGCCGGAGTCGTTCGTCGCCCGGCCGTTGGACCCGGACTCCGAGGAGCCGAAGTTGTTCAGGAGCAGCACGTTCGGCACGAGCCGCTGGAACTCGGCGCGCACCGTCTCCGACATGATCGCTCCGGACGAGGAGACGCTGAACAGCGAGGACAGGTCCGTCCCCTCCATGGGACCGTTCAGGGCGTCGATGAGGGGCCGGAGCATCGCGTCGCCCACGAGCGAGACGCTCGACACCTTCTCCTTCTCGATGGTGCGCAGCACCTCCTCCGGCACGTACTTGCGGTGGATGACCACCCGCTGCCCGTAGTTGAAGGCGATGAACGAGGTCAGCGTCGAGGTGCCGTGCATCAGCGGGGGAGCGGGGAAGAAGGTGAGCCCGGCGCCGCGCGCGGCGACCCGCTCGGCCAGTTCCTCCGGCCGCTTCACCGGCTCCCCGGTCGGCTCGCCGCCGAAGAGTCCCGCGAAGAAGAGGTCCTCGGCCCGCCACATGACGCCCTTGGGCATGCCGGTCGTGCCGCCGGTGTAGATGATGAACAGGTCGTCGGCGCTGCGGGCCGGGAAGCCGCGCCCGGGGGAGCCGGCCGCCTCGGCGTCCGCGTACGGGACCGGCTCGACCGCTGGCCGGGGGGATCCCCCGGGGGCCTCCCCGACCCGGATCAGGTGCCGGAGCTTCGGCGTCTGCGGCAGCGCGGCCGCGACCCGCCCGGTGAACTCGCCCTCGAAGACCAGCGCGGCGAGGTCGGCGTCGTTGTAGAGGTAGACCAGTTCCTCCTCCACGTACCGGTAGTTGACGTTCACCGGAACCAGGCGCGCCTTCAGGCAGGCGAGCACGGTCTGGAGGTACTCGACGCCGTTGTAGAGGTGCAGGCCCAGGTGCTCGCCGGCCTTCAGCCCGCTGTCCAGCAGGTGGTGCGCGAGGCGGTTGGCCGCCGCGTCCAGCTCCGCGTAGGTGAGGCGGCGCTCGGCGCCGGTCCCGGGGTGGTCCACGTACACGAGGGCCTCGCGGTCCGGGACCACGTCCACGACCGACTCGAACAGGTCGGCAAGGTTGTACTCCACCGTTCCTCCTGACCCTGGTGACATCCGATGGCCGGCCCGTGTCCGGGCGCCGGCCCGTCCGCTTCGGCGGTCATTACAGCGCCGCCGCACGCAAGTGGGAAGGGAGCCGCCCAAGAAAACTGACTGTGTGTCAGAAAACTATTGAACTGCACCCGCCCCTACTGCAACCTGTTCTAGGTCTTGAGACGGGAGGACGGCAATGGGTGGGACGGAACACCTGACCGTGGAACGCCACGGCGCCACGCTGGTGCTCACCATGAACAGGCCGGAAGCGAAGAACGCGCTCTCGCTTCCGCTGCTGGTGGGGCTCTACGACGGCTGGCTGGAGGCGGACGCGGACGACGCGATCCGCTCGGTGGTGCTGACCGGGGCGGGCGGGGACTTCTGCGCCGGCATGGACCTGAAGGCGCTGGCAGGCAAGGGCATGGCGGGGGACCAGTACCGGGACCGGCTGAAGGCCGACCCGGACCTGCACTGGAAGGCGATGCTCCGCCACCACCGGCCGCGCAAACCGGTGATCGCGGCGGTCGAGGGGTACTGCGTGGCGGGCGGTACCGAGATCCTCCAGGGCACCGACATCCGCGTCGCCGGGGCCGGGGCCACCTTCGGGCTCTTCGAGGTGAAGCGCGGACTGTTCCCGATCGGCGGCTCCACGGTGCGGCTGCCGCGGCAGATCCCGCGCACGCACGCTCTGGAGATGCTGCTGACCGGGCGCCCCTACCCGGCGGAGGAAGCCGCCCGCATCGGCCTGATCGGCCGGGTCGTCCCCGACGGGACCGCCCTGGAGACCGCCCTGGAGATCGCCGGACGGATCAACGCGTGCGGGCCCCTCGCCGTCGAGGCGGTCAAGGCGTCCGTCTACGAGACCGCCGAGCTGACGGAGACGGAGGGCCTGGCGGCCGAACTGACCCGGGGCTGGCCGGTCTTCGACACCGACGACGCGAAGGAAGGGGCCCGGGCGTTCGCGGAGAAGCGCCCGCCGGTGTACCGCCGGACCTGACCCCGCCCTGCCCCGACCTGACCCGCCCGCCGCCCCGCCCGCCCCCGCCCGCTTGGCCCCCGCCCCGGAGAATCGGAGACCCCCATGACCGCCGCCTCCCCACCCGAGGTGCTGCGCGCGCCCCTCGTCGTCGAGTTCCCCTTCACCCGCTCCCTCGGCCCCGTCCAGAGCGCCTTCCTCACCGGCCTGCGCGAGGGCGTCGTACTGGGCGTGCGGACCTCCGACGGCAAGGTGATGGTGCCGCCCGCGGAATACGACCCCGTCACCGCCGAGGAGATCCGCGAGCTCGTCGAGGTCGCCGCTACCGGCACCGTCACCACCTGGGCCTGGAACGCCGCCCCCCGCCCCCACCAGCCCCTCGCCACCCCCTTCGCCTGGGCCCTGGTCCGCCTCGACGGCGCCGACACGGCGATCCTGCACGCCCTCGACGCACCGGGCCCCGACGCCGTGACCACCGGCATGCGCGTCCGGATCCGCTGGGCGGCCGAGCGCACCGGCGCCATCACCGACATCGCCTGCTTCGAGCCGTACGAGGGCCCCGCCGCGCCGGAGGCCGCCCCGCACGACGGGCTCTTCGCCGACGCCGTCACCGGCATCGTCGCCGAGGCCCGCCTGGACTACACCTACAGCCCCGGCCGCGCCCAGACCGCCTACATCAACGCCCTGTCCGAGCGGAAGACCGTCGGCGAGCGCTGCCCCTCCTGCCACAAGGTGTACGTCCCGCCGCGCGGCGCCTGCCCCACCTGCGGGGTCGCGACCACCGACCAGGTCGAGGTCGGCCCGGCCGGCACGGTCACCACGTACTGCATCGTCAACATCAAGGCCAGGAACCTGGACATCGAAGTCCCCTACGTCTACGCCCACATCGCCCTCGACGGCGCCGGCCTCGCCCTCCACGGCCGGATCGGCGGCATCCCGTACGACCGGGTCCGCATGGGCCTGCGCGTCGAACCGGTGTGGACCGAGGGCGGCCGCTACCCCGACCACTACCGCCCCACCGGCGAGCCGGACGCGGACTACGACGCGTACAAGGAGCTCATCTGATGGCCCGATACGCCCGCGAGGTCGCGGTGGTCGCCTTCGCGCAGAGCGACCACCTGCGCCGTACCGACGAGCTCAGCGAAGTCGAGATGGTCATGCCGGTCCTCCACCAGGTGCTCGCGCGGACCGGCCTCAAGGCCAAGGAGATCGGCTTCACCTGCTCCGGATCCAGCGACTACCTCGCCGGCCGGGCCTTCTCCTTCACCATGACCCTCGACGGCGTCGGCGCCTGGCCGCCGATCTCCGAGTCGCACGTGGAGATGGACGGCGCCTGGGCCCTGTACGAGGCCTGGGTCAAGATCCAGACCGGCGAGGCGGACACCGCGCTCGTCTACTCGTACGGGAAGTCCTCCCCGGGCTCCCTGCGCGACGTCCTCACCCGCCAGCTCGACCCCTACTACCTCGCCCCGCTCTGGCCCGACTCCGTGGCCCTGGCCGCGCTCCAGGCCCGGGCCCTGATCGACGCCGGCGAGACCGACGAGGAGGCCCTGGCCGCCATCGCCGCCCGCAGCCGGGCCGCCGCGGCGGACAACCCGCACGCCCAGCTCACCGGGGAGGTCCCGCAGGGCGACTACCAGGTGGCGCCGCTGCGCACCGGCGACTGCCCGCCCGTCGGGGACGGCGCGGCCGCCGTGATCCTGGCGGCCGGGGACGTGGCGCGGCGGCTGTGCGAACGCCCCGCCTGGATCACCGGCATCGACCACCGCATCGAAGCCCACGCCCTCGGCCTGCGCGACCTCACCGACTCCCCGTCCACGCGGCTCGCCGCCGAGCGCGCCGGGGTCTTCGAAGCCCCCGTGGACACGGCGGAACTGCACGCGCCGTTCTCCTCCCAGGAGGTCGTGCTCCGCAAGGCCCTCGGGCTCGGCGACGCGGTGCGCGTCAACCCCTCCGGCGGAGCCCTCGCCGCGAACCCGATGATGGCGGCGGGCCTGATCCGGATCGGCGAGGCCGCCGCCCGGATCCACCGCGGCGAGTCCGACCGGGCCGTCGCCCACGCCACCTCCGGCCCCTGCCTCCAGCAGAACCTGGTCGCGGTCCTGGAAGGAGAACGCCGATGAGCACGACGGGCAAGGAGCCGGTGGCCATCGTCGGGATCGGCCAGACCAAGCACGTGGCCGCCCGCCACGACGTGTCCATCGCCGGACTGGTCCGCGAGGCCGCGGCCCGCGCCCTCGCGGACGCCGCACTGACCTGGGCCGACATCGACGCGGTCGTCATCGGCAAGGCCCCCGACTTCTTCGAGGGGGTGATGATGCCGGAGCTGTACCTGGCGGACGCCCTCGGCGCGGTCGGCAAGCCCATGCTCCGCGTGCACACGGCGGGCTCCGTCGGCGGCTCGACCGCCCTCGTCGCCTCCAACCTGGTCGCCGCCCGCGTGCACCGGACCGTCCTCACCCTCGCCTTCGAGAAGCAGTCCGAGTCCAACGCCATGTGGGGCCTGTCCCTGCCCGTCCCCTTCCAGCAGCCGCTGCTGGCGGGCGCGGGCGGGTTCTTCGCCCCGCACGTGCGCGCGTACATGCGGCGCACCGGCGCCCCCGACACCGTCGGCTCGCTCGTCGCGTACAAGGACCGGCGCAACGCGCTGAAGAACCCGTACGCGCACCTCCACGAGCACGACATCACCCTGGAGAAGGTCCAGGCGTCGCCGATGCTGTGGGACCCGATCCGGTACTCCGAGACCTGCCCGTCCTCCGACGGCGCCTGCGCGATGGTCCTCACCGACCGGGCGGGCGCCGCCCGTTCGCCGAAGCCGCCTGCCTGGGTGCACGGCGGTGCCATGCGCAGCGAGCCGACCCTGTTCGCGGGCAAGGACTTCGTCTCCCCGCAGGCCGGCAAGGACTGCGCGGCCGACGTCTACCGGCAGGCCGGGATCACCGACCCGCGGCGGGAGATCGACGCGGTGGAGATGTACGTCCCGTTCTCCTGGTACGAGCCGATGTGGCTGGAGAACCTGGGCTTCGCGGAGGAGGGCGAGGGCTGGAAGCTCACCGAGGCCGGGGTCACCGAGCTCGACGGCGACCTCCCCGTGAACCCCTCGGGCGGGGTGCTGTCCACCAATCCGATCGGCGCCTCCGGCATGATCCGCTTCGCGGAGGCGGCGCTCCAGGTCAGGGGGCTGGCCGGGGAGCACCAGGTGCCGGGCGCCCGCCGCGCGATGGGCCACGCGTACGGAGGCGGGGCCCAGTTCTTCGCGATGTGGCTGGTCGGCTCCCAGCCCCCCGGCACCTGACCGGCCCCGCCCCGGCCACGGGCGGACGGTGACCCGGAGGTGTCCGCGGGGCTGCCGGGCGGTGGCCCGGCGGCGCCCGGGCGGGTTCCCGGGCACCGGTGGCGCACCGTGGCCTGTGCGGCACCCGGCGCGATGGCTACTGTGGGCGGCCGGACGACGTACCGGGAGGAGCACGCACGTGGCCGAGAGCATGACTTCGCGACCCTTCGCCGGCTGGAGCAGGCCCGATCTCGATCTCAGCGGAGCGGACTGGCAGCCGGGCAGCCGAGGGGTGGGGGACGTTCAGATCGCCTTCGTCGAGGGGTTCATCGCGATGCGCAACAGCGAGCGCCCGGACGGCCCTTCGGTGATCTTCGCGCCGGACGAGTGGCGCAAGTTCGTCGTCGAGGCCCGGGGCGGAAGGTTTGGCCTGACCTGACGGCCGCGCGCACGGAGCCGGGGGCGGCCGCCGCCCCCGGCCACCGCCGCACCGCGCCGTCGCCTTCGCCCGCCCGCCCCCTCGGGCATCGCGCCGCTACGACGGCACCCGGGCCGGGGGCGGCGACGGACGCAGCCGCTCCACCAGGAGCGGCCACCGCACCGCGAGGACCAGTGTCCAGACCAGCGCCACCGGCCCCCAGCCGTCCGCGGCCGCTCCCAGGGCCGCCGCCAGCACCAGCGCGGGCGCCACCAGGAGCAGCGCACGCCCCGCGCCCCGCCCCGAACACCTCGCCGCCACCCCCGCGATCAGCAGGTACACCGCCAGGCTCCCGCACATCAGCCACCGCACGGCGGCCGGTACGTCCCCGTCCGCGTGCGCCACCGCATCGCCCGTGGCGGCCGCGAACGCCGCCACCGCCCCGGCCGTGAAACCGTGCAGCGGCAGGGCCAGCCGTACCGGCAGGGCGTCCGCCGCGAGCAGCGGGATCCCGTCCGCGCCGTTGCGCAGCGACAGCGACCACAGCTGGAGCAGCAGCACGAAGGCCCCCACACCCACCCCGTACAGCGCCCAGTCCCACTCCGCCACCGAGGCGGCGGCCACCATCTGCGCGATCGCCTCGCCCAGCACGATCAGCACGAACAGGCCGAGCCGCTCCCCGACGTGCGGTGCGTCCGTCACGGCCGCGCGCGGCCGTCGTCCGCGAGCCGCAGGCCCGGCGTACTCCTTGTCCACCCGCGCCGCCACCCTCCGCGCCGAGAACGCGAACGTGACGGCCAGGTCGACGGCCAGCCCCAGCGCCCACAGCGCGTACCGGACCGTCCCGTCGCACCACATCGACACCACCCACGGCGTCAGCCCCAGCCCGACCTGGGTGATCGGCAGGTCGGCCACGTACTCCCCGCGCCGCCCCCACGCCTTGCCGGCCAGGGACCGCACCAGGATGTAGGCGAGGGCGAAGGCCCACGCCGTGTCCTCGCGCACCCCGTGCACCGAGGCCGCCATCACCGCCATACCGAACATCCCCACGAGGACCGTGCGGGTGCGGGCCTGCTCGCCGGTGACGTTCCCGTACACCGTGAACAGCATCCAGCCCGTCCAGAAGGCCAGGAACATCACCGTGTACAGGGCGAGATCGGCCCGGTCCGGCCCGCCGTGCAGCAGGTGTGCCAGCTGGGCGACCCCGGCCACCGCCGTCAGGTCGAAGAACAGCTCCAGCCAGGAGGCGTGCCGCTCGCCCGGTTCGTTCGCCGCCGGGGCCGCCGATTCGGTCATATCGGGATGATAGGTAGGGTGGGCGCATGAGCGGAGAGAGCGACCTGCGGAAACTGCTGAGCGGCATGCGGCCCGAGCTGAACGAGGGCCGGTACGTCTTCTGCACCCTCCCCGCGTCCGCGCGGGTCCCCGACGGCCTCACCCCCGTCGCCACCGTCCTGGAACCCGAGGGCCTCACCCTGGTCCTGCGCCAGGAGGACGCCGACGCCGCCGCGCTCGCCTACGACTACACCGCCGGCTGGATCACCCTGCGGATCCACTCCGCCCTCGACGCGGTCGGCCTCACCGGAGCCTTCGCCGCCGAACTGGCCGCCCACGGACTCAGCTGCAACGTGATCGCCGGCTACCACCACGACCACCTGTTCGTGGCCGCCGACCGGGCCGCCGAAGCCGTCTCCGTACTGGAGGAACTCGCCACCCGTTCGGCGGAATAAGGAAATCCGGAAAACATTCCGATCTTTCCCGACCGCAGGCCCTCCCCGGCGCGTGCGCGGGCGTACGCTGATGCCCCGAACAGGCCTGGGGGGTACCAGCCATGACGGAACGCCGGACCCGCACACGGCGCACGATCTTCGAACGGGAAGCGGAACTCGTCGCCGTCGACGAGGCCCTCGACCGGCTCACCGACGCCGGACCCGACGCGGGCGGAGCCCTGCTCGCCCTCTCCGGCCCGGCCGGCCTCGGCAAGACCACCCTGCTCGCCGAAGTACGCCGCCGGGCCCTGGCCCGCGACTGCACCCTGCTCGCCGCCCGCGGCGGCGAACAGGAACAGAGCCAGCCCTTCCACGTCGCCCGCCAGCTCATCCAGCCCCGCCTCGCCGGCCGCTCCGAAACCGCCCTCCGCGAAGCCCTCGGCAGCTGGTACGCCATCGTCGGCCCCGCCCTCGGCCTCTGCGCCCCCACCCAGGGCGCCGCCCCCGACCCCCAGGGCCTGCGCGACGGACTCGACTGGGTCCTCACCCACCTCACCGTCCAGCTGCCCCCCGTCGTCCTCGTCCTCGACGACGCCCACTGGGCCGACCCCGAATCCCTGGGCTGGCTCGCCGCCTTCGCCCCCCGCGCCGAACACCTCCCGCTGCTCCTCGTCGTCGCCTACCGGCCCGACGAACTGCCCGCGCACGCCGAGGCCTTCCGCACCCTGCCCGGCCGGGCCGGACAGCGCCCGCTGACCCTCGCCCCGCTCAGCGCCGCCGCCGTCTCCACACTGGTGCGCGAAGCGGTGGGCGAGCACGCCGACGACGCCTTCTGCCGGGAGGCGTGGGCCGTGACCACCGGAAACCCCTTCGAGGCCGTCGAGCTCACCGTCAAGGTCCGCGACAAGGGACTGCCCCCGGTCGAGGCCAGCGCCCCGCTGCTGCGCGACCTCGCCGCCGCCCAGCGCGGCAGCGGCCTCGTCGCCCGCCTGCACAGCCTCGGCCCCTCCACCGTCCGCTTCGCCTGGGCCTGCGCCGTCCTCGGCACCGCCATCCCCCAGCAGATCGCCGCCCGCGTCGCCGGTCTCGGCGCCGAGGAAGCCGCCGACGCCACCGCCCGGCTCCGCGACGCCCGCATCCTCTCCGCGGCCGGCGAAGAGGACGGCACCGGACTGGAGTTCGTCCACCCGCTCATCGCCACCTCCATCTACCGGGCCATCCCCGACGCCCTGCGCGTCGCCCTGCACGGCAAGGCCGCCGCCGCGGTCGTCGACGCCGGACTCGGACCCTCCGCCGCCGCCCGCCACCTCCTCGAAACCCAGCCGGAGAACGACCCCTGGGTGGTGCGCACCCTGCGCGAGGCCGCCACCGAGAACCTCCGGGCCGGAGCCCCCGAAGCCGCCCGCCGCCAGCTCGCCCGCGCCCTCCAGGAACCCCCGGACTTCGACGAACGCGCCGCCGTGCTCTACGAACTGGGCTGCGCCTCCCTGCTCACCGAACCGGCGAACACCGTCAACCACCTGCGGGCGGCCCTCGCCGAACCCTTCGACGACGCGGCCCTGCGCCAGGGCATCGTCATCCGCCTCGCCCAGGTCCTCGCCCACAGCGACCACCTCGCCGAAGCCTCCGAGCTCCTCGCCCGGGAGATCCCGCACACCCAGGACGCCCGCGCCCGGCTCCGCCTGCAGTCCGAACAGTTCATGTGGGACGCCTTCAACGCCGCCGAACCCGACTCCCCGGCCCGCTCCCGCCGCCTCGCCAAACTCGCCGACCACCTCACCGGCCGCGACCTCACCGAGCGGTACGTCATCGGCCTGCGCGCCTGGGACGCCTGCCTGCGCGGCGAACCCGTCGCCGTGGGCCTGCACCACGCGGGACGGGTCCTGGAGGAGCACTTCAGCTGGGCCTACGCCGACCGCGGCTTCGAGGTCCCGGTCCTGGCCGCCATGGTCCACATGTACGCCGACCGGCCCGGCCGCGCCGAGGAACTCTTCGAGGCGGGCACCGCCGAGTTCGAACGCCAGGGCTGGCACGGCGCCCACCTGTCCTTCGCCCACAGCCTGCGCGGCTACGTCCGCTACCGCCGCGGCCGCCTCGTGGAGGCCGAGGAGCTGGCCCGCACCGGACTCCGACTCGCCGAACGCGTGGGCCGCCGCACGCCCGTGCACTGGTACGCCATCGCCATCCTCGTCACCACCCTGATCGCCCGCGGCCGGACCGACGAGGCCTGGGCACTCGCACGGGAACACGAGTACGGGGAACCCTTCCCGGCCGCCGTGGTCTTCCCCGACTCCCAGACCGTGTACGCCGAACTGCTGCTGGCCCGCGGCGACCGCAAGGCCGCCACCGCCGAACTGGAGGCCGTGGACCGGCGGCTCACCCCGCGCGGCATCCAGAACCCCTCCTGGTGCCCCTGGCGCCTGCACCTGGCCCGCGCCGTCGAACCCGACGACCCCGCCAGGGCCAGGGCGCTCGCCGCCGGAGCCGTCCGCCGGGCCCGGGCCTTCGGCGCCCCCTCCGGCATCGGACAGGCCCTGCGGGTCTCGGCGGAGGTCGCCGCGCCGCAGGACCGGCGCCCCCTGCTGGAAGAGGCCGTCACCCTGCTCGCCGCCTCCCCGGCCGGCTACGAACTGGCCCTCGCGCTCGCCGCCCTCGGCACCGAGACCCAGGACCGCGCCGTCCTCACCCGCGCGCTGCTCACCAGCCGCGAATGCGGGGCGGACGCCCTGACCGCCACCGTCACGGACCGGCTGCTCACCCTCGGCGGGGACCTGCCCTGCGGCTCCTCCTGGGAGGACGAGCCGACCCCGGAGGAACTCGGCACCGCCAGGGCCGTGATCGGAGGATCCCCGTACCGGGCCGGACCCGAACTGTCCGCCGTCTGCCGGAAACTGGGCACGGACCCCTCCGGACTCGCCGACGCGCTCGCGGCGTTCGCCCGTGGCGCAAGGTGAATCACCCCGGTACGTGACGGGAAGGGTGATCCCCATGGATCACCTGACCCGGCTCACCCTCTTCCGGAGCGAGGCCGCCGCCTTCGACGAGGCCGTCCGCCGCGCCGCCGGAGGCGGACGGGAGGCCCCGCTGGTCCCGTCCTGCCCCGGCTGGTCCCTCTCCGACCTCGTCGGCCACCTCGGCGGGGTCCAGCGCTACCTCGCGCACGTCCTGCGCGGCAAGCTCACCGCGGCCCCCGACCCCAGCGACCTCTCCCTCTACGCGATCCCCGCCGACCCGGCCGTGCGCGCGGCCTGGCCGATGCCCGACCGGACCCCGAACCGGGGCCCCGTCCCCGACGCCCTCCTCGACTGGTCGGCGGCCGCCGCCGCGGACCTGGCAGGGGCCCTGAGCGAGCTGGGACCGGACGTACCCGTATGGACCTGGTCCCCCGACCGCACCAGCGGATTCTGGGCCCGCATGCAGACCATCGAACAGGCCGTCCACCGCTGGGACGCCGAAACCGTCACCGGCGACCCCGCCCCCCTCGACCCCGCCCTCGCCGCGGACGCCGTGGCCCAGACCTTCGAGGTGATGGCCCCGGCCCGCCGCGGCTGGAAACCGGCCCCGGCCGGCGCCGGCGAGCGCTACCGCTTCCGCCGCACCGACGGCCCCGGATCCTGGACGGTGGAGTTCACCGGCGACGAGGTCCGCACCGAAGCGGACGGCACCGGCCCGGTGGCCGTCGAGGCCGAGGGCACCGCCTCGGACCTGGCGCTCTTCCTCTGGCAGCGGCTGCCCGCCGCCCGGCTGGAGGTCACCGGCGACGCCCCGCTGCTCGACCACTGGTTCACCCTGGTGCCGCCCGTCTAGTGCCGTGACCGGAAAGGTCCACCGGGTCACGACGCCCGAGTCGCCGGGTAAGGAGCCGATTCCCGCGAGGCCCCGTACTCCGCAGGTCCGCGATCTTCGGGCCGGCCGGGCCCCCGGGGCCCCCGCGCCGGAAAACGCGTGCGGCCACGTACCATGGCGGCATGTCCTTCCTCCGCCGCCACCGCGCCGCCACACCCGCCGGCCCGGACTTCGACGTCCTGGCCATGGACCCGGGGGACTGGCCGGGCAACCTCGGGGCCGGGCTCCTGCCCGCCCCCGACGGCAGCTGCCAGGGCGTCTTCCTCCGCTACGACCTGTTCGGCGGCCGCGGCCCCGCGATGATCATCGGCAACCTCCCCGAGGGGTCCCCGGCCCGGGACCTCGCCGAGGGCGAGGTCCCCTTCGAGGTGGCCCAGCTCCTCGACGCCCTCGAGAACGAGGAAGAGGTCGAGGTCACCGGCTCGGAGGACTGCCCCGTCATGCAGGGCGACAACCTCCTCATCGTCCGCAAGGTCAAGCTCTCCGAGAGCCGGATCTCCTGCGTGCAGTTCGACCGCAGCGACAACGTCCTCGTGACGATCGCCAGCTGGGACCGGCCGATCACCGACGACCTCTACGCGCTGCTCAAGCCGCTCCCCGCCGAGCTGTTCCAGCAGGGCTGAGCCCACGGGGGCACGGCCCGCGTCACGCGTCCGCGATGTCGTTCGCCGCCACGTAGCCGAACGTCATCGCGGGCCCGATCGTCGATCCCGCCCCCGCGTAGCTGTGGCCCATCACCGCCGCGCTCGCGTTGCCCGCCGCCCACAGGCCCCGGATCACCGAGCCGTCCGGCCGCAGCGCCCGCGCCCGCGCGTCCGTGACGATGCCGCCCTTCGTACCCAGGTCACCGGGCACGATCTTGAACGCGTAGAACGGCGGCACCCACACCGGCGCCAGACACGAGTTCGGGTGCACGCCCGGGTCCGTGTAGTAGTGGTCGTACGCGCTGTCGCCCCGGTGGTGGTCCGGGTCCGTGCCGTTCCACGCCTGGGCGTTGAACCGGCCCAGCGTCGCCCGCAGCGCGGCCGCCGGAACCCCGATCTGGCCCGCCAGCGCGTCCCACGTCCAGGCCTTCTTCGCCGCTCCCGCCTCGTACCAGGAGTCCGGGAACGGCAGGGTCGGCAGGATGTCCTTGAACAGGTACCGGTTGCGGTAGTTCTGGTCCACGATCAGCCACGCCGGGATGTGCGAACCCGCCGCGCCCCGGTCCTTGTCGTACATGACGTGCACCACGTCGCCGTACGGCGCCGCCTCGTTCACGAACCGGGTGCCCGCCCGGTTGACGATCAAGCCGCCGGGGAGCGTCCGCTCCGCCAGACAGAAGTACGGTTCCCCGGGCAGCGGGATCGACGGCCCCCACCAGGCGTCCTCCATCAACGCCAGCTCCGCCCCGGCCCGTTGGCCGGCCCGGATGCCGTCGCCGGTGTTCTCCTTCGCGCCGACCGACCACTGGGTGCCGATCGGCTGCTGCTGGTACTGCGCCCGCATCTGCGCGTTGTGCTCGAAGCCGCCGGAGCCGACGACCACCCCCTTGCGGGCCCGCACGACGCCCCGTACGCCCTGCTGTTCCACCACCACCCCCGTCACCGCGCCGCCCTCCTGGACCAGGTCCACCAGCGGGGTGTTCAGCCACACCGGCACCCCCGCCCGCTGGAGCCCGGCGCGCAGGCCGGCGGCCAGGGCCTGGCCCATCGTCAGCGGCTTCTCCCCGCGCAGGGCCGCCTTCGCGCCCCGGGCCAGGCACTCGGTGGACACCGCGAGCCCCTTCGCACTGACCGCCGCCAGGTTCAGCCACTTGTAGTCCTGGCTGAACACCACCATCCCGGCCGGCACCGGCATGTACGCCGGGTTCAGGTGCGCCAGCTCGGCGCCCAGGACGTTCCCGTCGATCTGGTCCGGCTCGATCGAGCGGCCGTTCGGCAGCCCGCCCGGCAGGTTCGGGTAGTAGTCGCTGTACCCGTCCATGAAGCGGAACCTCAGCGGACTGTTCGCCATGACGAAGTCCAGCATCCGGGGCCCGTTGGCGAGGAACGCCCGCTGCCGGTCGGCCGGCACCTCGGGCCCCACCACCGCCGCGAGGTACGTCGCCGCCTTCTGCGGGGTGTCCGGGACTCCGGCACCCAGGATCACCGAGTTGTTCGGCAGCCAGATCCCGGCGCCGGAGCGCGCGGCGGAACCGCCGAAGGTCGGGGCCTTCTCGACCACCACCACGCTCAAGCCACGCTGGGCGGCCGTCAGGGCGGCCGTCATCCCGGCCGCCCCCGACCCGACCACGACGACGTCGTACTCGCCGAGCGGGGTCCCGTCGGCCCGCGCGGCGGCCCCCGGAAGCACCGTGGCGGCGAGCACCCCGGCCCCCGTCCCGGCGAGGACGGTCCGGCGGGAGGGGAGGGCGGAGCGGGAAACTTCCGGGCTGTCGGTCATGGGCGGGCTCCAGCGGCGGGGAGGAAGGGGGCGGCTCCAGCATTTCTGATGCTGAGTCAGAAAAGGTGTTCGGGGGATCATGTGATGTCAAGTCACGCGCCCGCCCCGCCCGCCGCCGGCCCGGGCCCGAACGCACGGAATCCCGTGTCCCGCACACCGGGTGTGCGGGACACGGGATCGCCGTTCGGGGCTCCGGGCGCCGGAGTCAGCGCGTGCCGACGGCCGCGCGGACGGCTCTGCGGGCCATCCCGGCGTCGTCGTGGAGGCGGCGGAGCAGCAGCCGCTGCTCCTCGCCCGAGGACAGGGCACCCGCGGGCAACGGCTGGCTCGGGGCGGTCGCCAGCATCGACCGCTGCACGGCCGTCTCCGACATCCGGATCTCCCGGGTCAGTACCAGCATCAGGTTCACCAGGAAGGCGTCCCGGGACGCGGGGCCGGCCGACTGGGCCAGCCGGCTGATCTGGCTGCGCGCCGCGGGGGCGTCACCCAGCACCGTCCACAGCGTCGCCAGGTCGTAGCCCGGCAGGTACCAGCCCGCGTGCTCCCAGTCGAGGAGCACCGGTCCGGCCGGCGACAGCAGCAGGTTCGACAGCAGGGCGTCACCGTGGTTGAACTGCCACGGGATGCTCGCCGGCCGCAGCCCGTGGAGCAGCTTCTGCAGGTCGCCGAAGTCCCGGTCGGTCAGCAGCCCCAGCTGGTGGTCCCGCGCGATCCGCCGCGCGTAGTCCACCGGGTGCCCGAACAGCTCGGCCGGCGGACGCCACTGGTTCACCCGGCACACCGCGCCCAGCGCCGCCCGCAGGTCGGGCCGCGGCGGGGCCTCCACCGGATGCCGCTGGAGCGCCGCGACCCGGCCCGCCATCCGCTCGACGACCAGTACGCAGTTCTCCGGGTCGGCGGCGATCAGCCGAGGTACCCGGACCGGCGGGCGGTGCCGGACGAACGCCCGGTACGTCGCTATTTCGTGCCGGTACCGCTCGCGCCACTCGGGCGAATGGTCCAGTAAAACCTTCGCGACGGCGGTCATCCGTCCGGTCGTCCCCACCAGGAGGACCGACCGGCCGCTGCGCCGCAGCACCTGGACCGGCGCGAACTCCGGACAGATCCGCTGCACCGACGCGAGCGCGGTGCGCAGCTGCGCCCCCTGCGGCCCCGACAGGTCGATCCTTCCGCTGAGCGGCTGTGACCCGGCCCCCGGCAGGCGCCGGGCCCGCACGGCGCCCTGCGCCGGGGCCGGCGGCCGGCCGGGGTCGAGGTAGGGGCCGCCGCCCGCCTGGAGCGTGCGGTGCGGCCGGACCGGGGCGGACACGGAGGACGTTGCTGCGTACATGGCGTTTACGGTTCCCTTCGTGCGCCGACGAGTTGCGTACGCCACCCCGCCGATCCCGGCTTCACCCTGGGGAGTTCCGCCGGTGACCGGGTCGGGGAGGCGCATTCCTACCTGACACCGGGCGGCAGGTGGCGAACCATCGGGCGTGCCCTGGCGAAGCCTGGCGAATAGTCGCTGGGCACCTGACGGGGGGTTACTGTCAACTCAGCCGAGAACCTGGGGGCTTGACGTGATCAAGGGACCAAACACCCGCCTGAACGACCTGTTCGGCCTCGCCGGCTGGTCGAAGGGCGAACTCGCGAGGATGGTCAACCGGCAGGCGGCCGCCATGGGCCACCACCAGCTGGCCACCGACACCTCGCGGGTGCGGCGCTGGATCGACATGGGGGAGACCCCCCGCGAACCGGTTCCCACCGTACTGGCAGCCCTGTTCACCGAGCGGCTCGGTCGTGTCGTGACCATCGAGGACCTCGGGTTCGTACGGCAGCGGCGCACCTCGAAACGGCAGCCGGACGGGGCGAAGGAGAACCCCGACGGAGTGCCCTGGGCGCCCGAACGCACAGCCGCGGTCCTCACCGAATTCACGGGAATGGACCTCATGCTCAACCGTCGCGGCCTGATGGGCGCGGGAGCCGCGCTCACCGCCGGCTCAGCCCTCAGCAACGCCATGTACGACTGGCTGCACACCGACCCCGCCACCGCCAAGGAGGCCCGGAGTTTCGGCGGAGACGCCCACCACGCCGATCCGGCGGGCTACGACCGCTACGAGGCGGCGCCGATCGGCTCCCAGGAGATCGAGGCCCTGGAACGGTCCGTCGAGGTCTTCCGGGCCTGGGACGCCTCCAGAGGCGGCGGGCTCCAGCGCAAGGCCGTGGTGGGCCAGCTCAACGAGGTGGGCGGCATGCTGGCCTACCACCACCCCGACCACCTGCAGCGCAGGCTGTGGGGGGTGGCGGCCAACCTCGCGGTACTGGCCGGCTGGATGTCCCACGACGTGGGCCTGGAGCCCACCGCCCAGAAGTACTTCGTCATCGCCGCCCACGCGGCGCGCGAGGGGGGGGACCGCCCGCGGGCGGGCGAGGCACTGTCCCGCGCCGCCCGCCAGATGGTGCACCTGGGCAAGCCCCACGAGGCCCTGGACCTGATGAAGCTGGCCCAGTCGGGCTCCGGGGAACAGACCCTGCCGCGCACCCGGGCCATGCTCCACACCATCGAGGCCTGGGCTCAGGCGGCCATGGGCAAGGGCCAGGCCATGCGGCGCACGCTGGGCGAGGCCGAGGACCTGTTCGTCTCCGACAAGGGCGACGTCCCGCCGCCCTCGTGGATGCAGCACTTCGACGAGGCGGACCTGCACGGCATGCAGGCCCTGGCGTACCGGACGCTCGCCGACCACGACGCGACGGCCGCGCCGGTCGCCGCGCGCCACGCCAGGGAGGCGCTGCGGCTGCGCGGTGACGGCTACCAGCGCTCGCAGATCTTCGACTACATCTCCATGGCCTCGGCCTGCTTCATCGCCGACGATCCGGAACAGGCCGACCGCTACGCCCGCCTCGCCCTGGTCTCGATGAACGAGACCTCCTCGCACCGGACCTGGGACCGGCTGCGCGAGATGTACCGGCTCACCGGCCAGTACGCCGGGTACGCGCGCATCGAGGACCTGCGCGAGGAGATCGAGCTGGCCCTCCCCGACGGCCCGGCGCCGCGCGCCCCGCGCGGTACCGGGGTCTGAGGGGCCGCCGGTGTGCCGTGGCGGGGACGAGAAGGGCCGCGCCTTCCGGCGCGGCCCCCGATTCCCGTGATCCCGTTCCGCGATCCCGTGGTCTTGCGGTTCCCGTGACGCCGCCGGTACTAGCCGCCGATCCGGGCGACCAGCACGCAGGCGTCGTCCTCGCGCTCGCTCTCGCCGAACTCCTCCGTCACCATCCGCACGCAGTCCCGCGCGGACCGGGCCGCGGAGAACCGGGGCGCGAGCGCCAGCAGTCGCTCGGTGCCGTCCGCGCGGCTGAACTCGATGCTGCGCGGGGTCAGTCCGTCCGTGTGCAGGACGAGTACGTCGCCCGCCTCCAGGCGTTCCTCGGCCTGTCCGTACACCGCCCCGGAGGTGGCTCCCAGCAGGACGCCTTCCGGCGGCAGCAGCGAGCGCCCCTGTCCCCGGCGGAACAGCAGGGGAGCGGGGTGGCCGGCCTGGGCCCAGGACAGGACGCGGCGGGCGGGATCGTAGCGGCAGCACACGGCGGAGCCGAGCGCGGGCTGTACGGAGGTTTCCAGCAGCTGGTTGAGCCAGCCCATGAGGGGGCCCGGCTCGATGCCGGCCATGGCCATCCCGCGCAGGGCGCCGAGCATCATCGCCATGCCGGAGGTCGCGCTGACCCCGTGTCCGGTCAGGTCGCCGACCGTCAGCAGGGAGCGGCCGTCGGGGAGTTCGAGGGCGTCGTACCAGTCTCCGCCGATCAGGGCACTGGTCGCGGAGGGCAGGTAGTGCGCGGCCACGTCCATCGCGCCGGCGTTGTCGTGCGGGAACCGCAGGGAGCCGCGCCACGGGGGGAGCACGGCTTCCTGCAGCTCGACCGCCAGCCGGTGCTCGGTCTGCGCGATCTCCCGCTGGCGCTGGAGCGAGTCACGCGACTCGCGTACCGCCCGCTGGCTCCTGCGCAGTTCACTCACGTCCCGCAGCACGGCCCACATGGAGGCCGTGCAGCCGTCGGAGTCGAGGACCGGCTCGCCCCTCATGTGCAGCGTCCGTACCCGGCCGTCGGCCCGGACGATGCGGAACTCGCCGTCTATCGGCTTGCCGTCCACCAGGCAGTCGGTGACCATCGCGGTCAGCGTCGGCTGGTCCTCGGAGAACAGGGTGGAGCCCAGTTCGTCGAGGGGCAGCGCGCCCGCCTCGGGGGAGCGGCCGAAGATCTGGAAGAGCTCCTCGGACCAGGTCACCTCGTCGGTCAGCAGGTTCCACTCGGCGCTGCCGACGCGCGTCTGGCGGTCCTCGGCGGTGGGCTCGGGGGCCGCGTGGGGCAGTTCGAGGGGCTCGGGGGCGGGCGGCAGGCCCTCCTTGAGCTGGCCGAGGTGCTGGCCGAGGTCGTCGAGGTGGTGTACGGCGAGGTCGCACAGAGCGCGCTGCCAGCGGCCTTGGGCGTCGTCGTCGTCCACGACGGTGTCGCGGCGCACCGCGTCCACTTCGCCCCGCAGCCGGCGGGTCTGTGAGATCAGTGCGTCCACCGACCCGGGCTCGGGCGGCTGCGCGGGAAGGTCCGCGTACAGGTGGGACGGCATGAGAACTCCGATACAGGCGCGGCACGGCCAGGTCTGAAAGAAGGACCGGTTACGACTGTTGCACAGCGGGAGTTGGGCTGTAAGGCGTTTGGCAACATCCGTAACGGTCTTGCTCGGGGCATATGCCACCGGCGAGCCGGGGCCTCCTGCCGTGTGCGAACGAATCCGGTCCGGGGCCCCCGCGTCCGGCCGGAAACCGGCCTTCCGGGGGCGGTGGTTCGCTCGTACGGGCGAGTTGTGCGAGCGGGGGCGCGAGCGCGCCCGCTTCCCGGGACGGCCGCTGCTCCTCCGGGTTAACCCCCGAACGAAGGACCCCCCGGGGTGACGACGTGCACCACCGGACACCGGTTCCGCCTCCCGCTTCCCAGCTCACCCCGTGATCGCTACGCTACGTGCCGGTAACGAGCCGGGGGCGGTCCGCGTCGGCGGGCCCGGGCAGGGGTTGGGGACACGACGACATGACCGAACAGGGCCGCGCGGCCGGACGCAGCCGCCGCTCCTTCCTCACCCACCTCGTCGCGGCGCCGACGCTCGCCCTGGTCACCCGCGCCGGCGCCGATCTCGTCGCACCGCAGCCCGCCCACGCCGTGATCCCGAGCCTGCCGGCCATAGCCGACCTGGTGGACCTCGGGGACCTGTTCATCCTGGCCGGAGCGCCCACCTCCGCCCTGCTCGCCCTGGTCGTGGAGACGGACGGCACCGTCCGCTTCCGGCTGCCGCGCGAGGAGGTCGGCCAGGGTCTCACCACCGCCGTCGCCATGCTCGTCGCCGAGGAGCTCGACACCCCGCTGGACACCGTCCGCGTGGAGCTGGACGACGCACGCCCCGAGCTGCTCTTCAACCAGCTGACCGGCTCCTCCAACTCCGTCCGCTCCCTCTACGGGCCCGTCCGGCAGGCCGCCGCCACCGCCCGCGCCCGGCTCGTCGCGGCCGCCGCCGAGCGCTGGAGCCTGCCCGCCTCCCGCCTGGCCACCGCGAACGGCACCGTGCGCGCCCCCGACGGCCGCACCGCCGGCTACGGCAGCCTCGCCGTGGCCGCCGCCGCCCCGGGACTGACGGTCCTCGGCGCCGCCCCGAAACCGGCCGCGAAGCACACCCTGGTCGGCACTCCGACCAGCCGGATCGACGCCCGCGCGATGGTCACCGGCGCTCAGCGCTACACCCTCGACCTCGACGTTCCCGGCGCCAAGCCCTGCGTGGTGCGCCGCCCGCCCACCCTCGGCGGCAGCGTGCGGGCCGTCGCCAACCTCGCCGCGGTCCGGGCCATGCCCGGGGTCCTGGAGGTGGTGACCGTCCCGACCGGCGTCGCCGTCGTCGCCGAGACCTTCGGCCAGGCCCTCGACGCCAAGGCCGCCCTCCAGGTCACCTGGGGCCCCGGGCCCGCCGACCAGCTGTCGGACGCCCAGATCCGTACGAAGCTGCGCGCCGCCACCCCGCCGCTGCTGGTGCCGCCGCTGCTCACCCCGTACGTGGACGCCGAGTTCGACTTCGCCTTCGTCAGCCACGCCCCCATGGAGACCAACTCCGCGATCGCCGACGTCCGTGACGACCGCGCCGAGATCTGGTCCGGGCTCAAGTCCCCGATCGTCGCGCGCCAGACCATCGCGGCCGACCTCGGGCTCCCGCTGGACAAGGTGAAGGTGCACGTGGTCCAGGCGGGCGGTTCCTTCGGTCGCCGGCTGTTCTTCGACGCCGCGCTGGAGGCCGCCCGGATCTCCAAGGCCTGCCGCCGCCCGGTGAAGCTCATGTGGACCCGGGTGGACGACACCCGGCACGGCCGGATGCGGCCCGCCACCCACCACCGGATCCGGGCCACCCACCTGCTGGGCGAGGTACTGAGCTTCGAGCACCGGGTCGCCGCCGCCGAGACGGACTTCCGGCACGGACTCGGCGAGATCATCACCGCCACGGCGGCCAGCCTGCCGCTGGGCATCGGCAACGCCACCCTCGCCCAGACGCTGTTCCTCACCACGGTCAAGTCCCCGTACCACTTCGGGCTCACCACCCAGGCCCTCACCGAGGTGCCGACCGGCATCCCCACCGCGTCCTGGCGTTCCGTGTACTCGGCCAACACGCGCGGGGCCGAGGAGATCGTGGTCGACGAACTCGCCGCGGCCACCGGGAAGGATCCCTACCGCTTCCGCCGGACCTTCCTGAAGAGCGACGCCCAGCGCGCCGTCCTCGACAAGGCGGCCGCCGAGGGCGAGTGGGGCCGCGCGATGCCGGCCGGGTGCGCGCAGGGCATCGCCTTCCACGAGGAGTACAAGTCCCGTACGGCCTGCCTCGTGGAGATCGACACCCGGGATCCGGAGCGGGTCCGCGTCACCAAGGCGGTCATCGCCGTCGACGTGGGCCTGCCCGTCAACCCGCGCGGGCTGGAGGCACAGATGATCGGCGGTCTCACCGACGCGATCTCCACCACCCTGCGGGCCGGGCTGCACCTGGACAAGGGCCTCCCGCTGGAGGGCAGCTACAGCCAGTTCCACTGGGCGCAGCAGCGCGACACCCCCCGCGACGTGCGCGTCTTCGTGCTCCCGGCGACCGGCTCGGAGCCCGGCGGCGCGGGCGAGCTGGGAGTGCCGGCCGCCGTCGGCGCGATCGCCAACGCCTGGGCCCGCGCCACCGGTTCCAAGCCGCGCAGCTTCCCCCTCGACTTCGACGTCGACTTCACCCCCTACCCGCGCTAACCGCTGGAGTACGCCGTGCCCTCGCACACCTTCACCGTCAACGGGCGGAGCGTCACCGTCGACGCCCCCGACAACCTGCCCCTGCTGTGGGTGCTCCGCGACATGCTCGGCGTCAACGGGCCCAAGTACGGCTGCGGGGTGGACGTCTGCAAGGCCTGCACCAGCCACCTCGACGGGGTGGACGTACGCCCCTGCGTGGTGCCGGTCTCCGCCTGCGCGGGGAAGACGGTGACGACCATCGAGGGCCTGGCGGACGGGGACCGGCTGCACCCCGTGCAGGAGGCCTGGCTCGAACAGGACGTCGCCCAGTGCGGCTTCTGCCAGCCCGGCCAGATCATGGCCGCGGTCGCCCTGCTGAAGCGGACGAGCGAGCCGACGGACGAGGACATCGACGCCATCGCCAACATCTGCCGCTGCGGCACCTACTTCCGCATCCGCGAGGCCATCCGCAGCGCGGCGGCCAAGATGTGAGGGGCCGGCCCTCCCGGGCCGGCCCCTCACCGGTCGCGGACGGTCGCGTCAGGCCAGCAGCTTCTGCTTGGCCGCCTGGAACTCGGCCTCGCTCAGGTCGCCCTTGGCCTTGAGCTCGGACAGTCTCGCCAGCTCGTCCGCGGTGCTCTTGCCGGGGGTCCCGGCCGTCTCGCGGATGTACGAGTTGAAGGCTTCCTGTTGCTCCTGCGCGTGCTTGATCTCGCGCTTGCCCATGTTCTTCCCGCGGGCGATCACGTACACCAGTACGCCCAGGAACGGGATGAGGATCAGGAACAGCAGCCAGGCGGCCTTCAGCCAGCCGTTCATCTCGTGGTCGCGGAACACGTCGACGATGATGTGGAACAGCAGGATGAGCCACATGACCCAGAGGAAGATCCACATCACGGTCCAGAACGCGCCCAGCACCGGGTAGTCGTAGGCGAGATTGAAGGATCCGTCCACGGCCGTCCTCCTTCCGTTCGGGCGGCGGCTCGCGCCCTGGAGCGCGGCAGCCGACGTGATCACCATCGCAGCGCCCCGCCAAGATCGCCACCGGACCGGACGAACGGGCAGGTTCCCCGGTAAACCGGCCTAAATGGACGATCATGCAGGAATGAGGCGTATCAATCCGAAACGCGTGCTGGTCGGTGAGCCCCTCGACACGGCACGCCTGGGCGAGACCCTGCTGCCGAAACGGCTCGCCCTGCCGATCTTCTGCAGCGACCCGCTCTCCTCCGTGGCCTACGCCACCGAGGAGATCCTGCTGATCCTCGCCCTCGGCGGAGTCGCGCTGCTCCACCTCACCTGGTACGCGGCCGCCGCCATCGTCTTCCTGCTCGTGGTCGTCATCGCCTCGTACCGGCAGACCTGCCACGCCTACCCCGGCGGCGGTGGCGCGTACGTCGTCAGCTCCGAGAACCTCGGACCGACCGCGGCCCTGACCGCCGCCAGCGCCCTGCTCGTCGACTACGTGATGACCGTGGCCGTCTCCGTCGTCTCCGGCGTCGCCGCCATCACCTCCGCGGTCCCCTCGCTCAGCCACCACGAAGTCGCCCTGTCCGTCGCCTTCGTGGTCCTGCTGACCCTGATGAACCTGCGCGGCGTACGGGAGTCGGGGCGCGTCTTCGCCGTTCCCACCTACGGCTTCGTCCTCGTCATCTACGTGATGTTCGCCTTCGCCGCGGTCCGGATGGCGACCGGGGACACCATCAGGGCCGAGTCGGCCGACCTGCCCATCACCGCCACCGGCACCTACACCGGCCTCGCCCTCGTGTTCCTCGCGATGCGCGCCTTCGCCTCCGGCTGCACCGCCCTCACCGGCGTCGAGGCGATCAGCAACGGCGTGCCCGCCTTCCAGAAGCCCAAGGCCAAGAACGCGGCCACCACGCTCGCCGCGATGGGCGTGCTGTCCGTGACGATGTTCGTGGGCATCACCGTCCTCGCGATGTCCTACCAGGTGCACGTCGCCGCCGACCCCACCGAACTGGGCCTGCCCCCGGGCACCCCGATGTCCACCGCCCTCGCCCAGATCGGCCGGGCCACCTTCGGCAGCTGGCACTTCCTCTTCTACCTGCTCCAGGCCGTCACCGCGGGCGTGCTGATCCTCGCCGCGAACACCGCCTTCAACGGATTCCCGATGCTCGCCTCGATCCTCGCCAGGGACCGCTACGCGCCCCGCCAGCTCTTCAACCGCGGCGACCGGCTCGTCTACTCCAACGGAGTCGTCCTGCTCGCCCTCGCCGCGATCGCCCTCATCGTGGCCTTCGACGCCGAACTGACCCGCCTCATCCAGCTGTACATCATCGGCGTCTTCGTCTCCTTCACCCTCTCCCAGTCCGGCATGGTCCGGCACTGGCGCCGCGAACTCGCCTCGCCGGCCACCCCGAAGACGGAACGCATCCACATCCACCGCAGGCTCGCCATCAACGCCGTCGGTGCCGCGATGACCGCCGTGGTCCTGGTCATCGTGCTGCTCACGAAGTTCACCCACGGCGCCTGGCTCGTCGTCATCGCCATGCCCGCGCTGTTCATCGGCATGAAGGGGGTCCGCCGCCACTACGACCACGTCGCCCGGCAGGTCGCCGTCGCCCCCGGCGTGAAACCGCACAGGCCGGCCCGCCACCACGTGGTGGTCCTCGTCGCCTCCCTCCAGGCCCCCACCCTCAAGGCCCTCGGCTACGCGCAGGGCCTGCGGCCCGACACCCTGACCGCGCTCTCCGTCGCCGCCGACGAGGAGGAGGCCGAACGGCTGCGCCTGGCCTGGGCCGAGCACGACCCGGGCATGCCGCTGAAGGTGCTGCACTCCCCGTACCGCGAGGTCGTCGGACCGGTGCTGGCCTACCTGGAGGCGGAGGCGGCGGCCGAGGGGACGGACATGCTGTCGGTGGTCATCCCGGAGTACGTGGTCGGGCACTGGTGGGAACAGCCCCTGCACAACCAGAACGCGCTGCGGCTCAAGGCGCGGCTGCTGTTCACCCCGGGGGTCGCGGTGATCGACGTGCCGTACCTGCTGGAGTCGGCGCGCCGGTCCGGGCCGGAGGAACCGCGGGACCCCCGGGCCCCTCGGGAGCCGGCGGGGCCGCGCCCGTAGCGCGCTGGGTCACCGCGGCGTGGGCCAGCGCAAGCTCCACCACGTGCGCCGGGTCGGACAGGGTACGGCCGGTGAGCTGCTCCAGGCGCCGCAGCCGGTTGGAGACCGTGTTGCGGTGGCAGTACAGCCGCTGCGCCGCGTACGTCGTCGAGCCCCGGCAGGTCAGCCAGGTGCCCAGGGTCGTCAGCAGGACCCGGCAGTCCTCCGGGGGCAGGGCCAGTACCGGCCCCAGCACCACCCGGCGCAGCCGGGCCGCGAGCTCCGCGTCGGCGGCGACCAGCGCCCCCGGGAGCCGCTCGTCGAGCAGGGCGGTGCCCGGACCGGCCGGCCGCGCGGAGGTCCGCAGGGCGAGCCCGGCCAGCCGGCGGGCCCCGGCCAGCTCCCGGGGGTCCGTCACGACCGGGCTCACCCCGGCCCGCACCCCGAGCGGGTCGAGCAGCTCGCGCAGGGACTCCAGCGGGTGGTGGCCCAGCTCGGCCAGGCCGGTCTCCCCGTCGGCGCGGACCCGCCACAGGACGCGGGGGGCGGCGCCACCGCCGGCCCCGCCGGGTCTGGGCCCGGCCGGCCCGCCGGGGTCGCCGCTGTCCAGCGCGATCACGGCGAAGCGGCCCCGCTCGGGCAGCCCGAGCTGGGCGGCGGCCTCCGCCGCGGGCAGCCCGGTACCGTCCAGCAGCGCGTCCAGCAGGGCCGCCCGGCGCTCCCGTTCGCGCTCGCGCCGCTCCGCTTCGGCCCGGTGGTAGCCCTCCGACGCGGCGTCCGACATCCGGTCCAGTACGTCCCACAGCGCGGGCGCCGTCGGCAGCAGCCGGGGCAGCGCCGCCCGGTCGTGGGCGGCCACCGCCTCGGTGAGGCTCTGCCACAGCATCCGCCCGCCGCCGCGGTAGACGCGGTGCAACGAGGCGAGCGGCAGCCCCTGTTCGGCGCGCAGGGCGCCGGTGGCCCGGGCGTCGGAGAGGTCCGGCGGCAGCCCCCGCGCGCCGCGGACCAGACCCTCGACGGCCTGGCGGAGGGTGTGGTGGATCCGCTCGCGCAGCTCCCCGCGCCCGAGCAGGGCGGCGTAGGCGGGGTCCTCGGTCAGGGTCCGGTCGGCGAGCCGGTCCGCCGCCACGGCGATCCGGCGGTCCAGGTCCTCGCGTATCTCCTCGATGATCCGCTCCATGACCCGCAGCGTGACACGGGGGAGGGGGCGGTGGGGAGGGGCCGGAGCCCGCAGGTCCGCTAGCGTGTCCTGAGCACTGCACATGCAGTGCTCACGTACGCCCTCCGACCGTACCCTCCGCCCACACCCCCAGGGACCCGCCCATGCGCCAGAACCCGCAACGCCGCGCCGCGCTCCTCGACGCGGCGATCGAAGTCCTGGCCCGAGAGGGTTCGCGGGGCCTGACGCTGCGCGCCGTCGACGCGGAGGCCGGCGTCCCGACGGGCACCGCCTCCAACTACTTCGCCAACCGCGGCCAGCTGCTGGTGCAGATACTGCACCGCACCCGCGAGCGACTGGTCCCCGACCCGGCCGACCTGGCCGGACCGCTCGACACGAAGGCGCTCCTGGAGAAGCTCCTGGAGCGGATGCGGCGCGAGCGCAGCGTGCACGTCGCGATGCTGGAACTGCGCCTGGAGGGCACCCGCCGGCCCGAACTCCAGGCGGAACTCGCCGGCTTCCAGAAGCTGGAGCTGGAGGCGAACGTCACCTGGCACCTCGACGCCGGGCTGCCCGGGGACCGCGAGGGCGTGGTCCTGCTCTACCTCGCGATGCTGGGCCTGATCGTGGACGACCTGACGGCCCCGACGATGCTGGACGCGTCCGAGACGGACCGCCTCCTCGGGGTGATGGTGGAGCGTCTGCTCCCGGAGCGCCCCGCGGACTGACTATCGTGCCGCCGGGGAGCAGCGAGCGCGGGGGGCGACTGTGGGCGGGGCGGGGATCTCGGACGCCGTGGCACGGGACGGCGAGGACGGCGGCGGCGAAGACGGCGGTGTCGACGGGGGCACCGGCGAGGACGGCACCGGAATCCGGTGGCTGGCGGGCTGGGAGGGCTGGTTCGTCGGCCTGACCTTCGCCCGGGGCATCGGCCCGGCCGAACTCGCCGCCCGGCTGGGGGCGGTGCCGGGGGTGCGTCCCGGCCCCATGGGCGCGGCGGCCGCCTGGAGCATGGCCGCGGAGACGGCGGACGGCGACGGCGTGGCCCGCGTCGGCGCGTGGGGCAGCTGGTCGTTCGCCGTCGAACACGGCATCCCCGCCGGGGCGGAGCGGCTCGCCGAGGTCTCCCGGGGCGCCGAGGCCGTCCACCTCGATCCGCAGCCGGACCACCCGCCCAAGCAGTTCGCGTACGCGTGCGACGGGGAACTGGTGTGCTGCTTCGGGCTCGGCGAGGAGTGCTGGCGCGGCGGCCACCGGCCGGACTTCCTGCTGCCCGAACTGGTGCGCGCGGGGATCCTCGCCCCGGACGGCACCCACCCGTGGCCGGACGGCGAACCCCGCCCGGAGCGCGACCGCCTCACCCTGGCCGTCCTGGAGCACCGCTTCGGCCTGGCCCTGCCCCGCCGCCTGGTGGAGGACGCCCCGCTCCCGGCCTTCGTGACCCGCACCCGGTGAGGGGACCCGGCGGAGGCCCGGTGGCGGGCGCCGTGCCGTTCATGATCGGATCGGGTGAGCAGCGTTCGCACGCTTGATCAAAAACGAACGGGTTCTGGCCAAGCTGTCACGTGCTACCGCGCATGTTCCAGCGGAAAATGCCAGAACGCCCTTTCGCACTGTGGAACTTGAGTAAGTTCCCTCATGTCGCGCCGTACGACCGTGCACCCCGCACGTCCGGCCGGGAGGGGAGCCCGCGTGCCCGGGATCGACGAATGCCTGCTCGAAGCCATGGCCCTGCCCGGTGCGCGCGGGGCCGCGCTGGTCGACTGGAGCAGCGGACTGGCCCTCGGCACCGCCGGGGACTCGCCGGTCGGCGATCACGAGACCACCGCCGCCGAGACCGCCGAACTGGCCCGGGCGGCGGCCGAGTACGAGTCGTTCACCCCCGCGGCGGGCACACCGGCCGACCCCGGCGGACCGGGCTCGGGCCCACCCGTCGAGGACCTGATCGTCACCACCCGTACCGGCTATCACGTCCTGCGCTTCGTCGAGACCAGCTTCGACAGCAGCGTATTCCTCCACCTGTGGCTCGACAGGGCCGAAGGCAATCTCGCCCTCGCACGGCACAGGCTCCGCGCACTGGCCGAAGGACTGGTGCTCAGATGACCACCGCGGTATCCCCCCTGCTCACCCGGCTCGCCGCCGAACGCGCCACCGGCGCCCTGTTACGCGACCGGGGCACCCTCTTCCTGGAGGACGGCAGGATCGTGCACGCCGAGAGTCCCTCCACCCCCGGGCTGGACGTACTCCTGACGACGGGCGGCGGCCTCGCACCCGAACGCTGGAACGAGGCCGTCAACGCGGCCGGCGCCCGCCGCCAGGTCGCCCGCTTCCTCGTCGACAGCGGCGGCCTGGCCGGCGGCGAGCTGGAGATATGCCACCTGGCCGCCATCTTCGACGCCGCGTTCTTCGCGCTCTCCCCGGGCAGCGGCCCCTCCCGGTTCCGCCGGGGGGCCACCCACTGGATCGGCTCCGTCCGCTCCGTGCCCGCCGCCGCCGTCGAGCGCGAGACCCGCCGCCGCCGCGAACTGCTGGACGCGGTCTGGCCCTACCCGCTGCTGGACACCGCACCCGTCGTGCCCCGGCCCGCCGCGCCCGGCCAGACGGTCACCGCCCGCCAGCGCATCCTGCTCCAGCGCGCGGACGGCGTGCGGACCCCCGCCGACCTCGCGTGGGTACTGGGCCGGCCCGCCTTCCACACCCTGCTCGACGTACGAAGACTCGCGGCGGCCGGGCTGGTCGAAACCCCGCGGACGCCGCCGGTCCCGCCGCCGGTACCGACCCTGCCCGACTGGATCACCGAGGCCCAATCCCCGGACGTGGCACTGCTCCGCCGGCTACGCGACGCACTGGAGGCAAGCCTGTGAGGCTCCCGCTGCGGCCGGTCCTGCGCACCGACCGCTTCGACCGTAGGCAGCCCGAGGGGAGGAGGGCCGACATGAACACCGTGCCCGCCGAGACCGAAGCCGAGATACTCGCCGAGCTCCTCCGGCTGCGGGCCAGGGTGCCCCAGCTCACCGGAGCCCTCGCCGCGAGCGCCGACGGTCTGGTGCTGGCCCAGGACAGCGCCGCCACCGAGACCGAGTCCGTCGCGGCGCTGACCGCGGCCGCCCTCGGCGTCGCCCAGCGGCTCAGCGACAGCACCGGCCAGGGCGCCTTCCGGGAACTCCTCGTACGCGGCGAGCACGGGTACGTGGCCACATACGCCGCGGGCGAGGCCGCCGTCCTCACCCTGATCGCCGGGACCCGCGTGAACGTGGGACGCCTCCACCTGGAGGCCCGCCGCTCCAGCCTGCACATCACCGAGCTCATAGAGAACAGCCTCGGCCGCCGGGGACCCGCGGCGCCGTCCACCGGCGCCCCCGGGCCCTGACCGGTGCGCCCCGAGCCCCCCGCCTTCCCCCATAGCAAACGAGAGCAATCAAGCAACCGGCGCAGTTCGACGCCTCAGTAGAAAGAGGAATCCCAATGGTCAACGTGGACACCGCCCTCAAGGAAGCCCTCACCACCATCGACGGCGCGCTCGGCGCGGCACTCGTCGACTACGGCAGCGGCATGCCGCTGGGCAGCGTCGGCGGGGGCAAGGACCTCGATCTCGCGGTCGCGGCCGCCGGCAACACCGACGTGGTGCGCGCCAAGGTGCGCACGATGGACATGCTCGGTCTGAAGGACGAGATCGAGGACATCCTGATCACGCTCGGCGGTCAGTACCACCTCATCCGGCTGATGAAGGGGAGGAACCAGGACGGGTTCTTCCTCTATCTGGCACTCGACCGCGGCCGGGCGAACCTCGCGATGGCCCGCCACCAGCTGAAGAAGATCGAGAGCGAGCTCGAAGTCTGACGCCGACGGGAAGGCCGCGACGGCGCGGTGGCGGGCGGTTGAATTCTTTGCCGTCCGCCCCGGGCGGGCCTCAGGGATATGTCCGGGATGGGCGGACTTTATCATCCCGTTACAGAGTAAGATGCTGTAATCGGCTGATCAACAACTCATCAACAAAGTAAAAACGCTGGAGAACCCGCCACCCATGCCCCCGCGCCTGAGCATCGTCGTCCCCGTCTACAACGTCGAGCTCTACCTCGACGAGTGCCTGGAGTCCATCGCCGCTCAGACGTTCGACGACTTCGAGGTCGTGATCGTCGACGACGGGTCCACCGACACCAGCGCGGCGATCGCGGAGGCCTTCGCGGCGCGCGACGAACGCTTCCGGCTGGTCCTCCAGAAGAACGCCGGCCTGGGCGCCGCCCGCAACGTGGGCGCCCGGCACGCCTCCGAGGGCAGCGAGTACCTCGCCTTCGTCGACAGCGACGACACCATGCCCCCGCACGCCTACCAGCGGCTGGTCGACGCCCTCGACGAGACCGGCTCCGACTTCGCGGCGGGCAACGTCAGGCGCTTCCGCTCCGTCGGCATGCAGCAGTCCTGGGGCCACCGCGTCGCGTTCGCGAAGACCCAGCTGAAGACCCACATCTCCAAGTTCCCGGCGCTGGTCACCGACCGCACCGCGTGGAACAAGGTCTACCGGCGCAGCTTCTGGGACGAGCACGGCTTCCGGTACCCGGAGGGCATCCTCTACGAGGACGCCCCCGTCAGCATCCCCGCCCACTACTTCGCCAAGAGCGTCGACGTCATCGGCGACGTGGTCTACCACTGGCGGGTCCGCGAGACAGGCGAGCGCTCCATCACCCAGCGCTCCACCGACCCCGTCTCCGTCATCGACCGCGTGACCTCCGTCCGCCTGGTCCGCGAGGCCCTCCTCGGCAAGTCCGGCGAGAAGTACGCCCGCTACCTGCGCGACTATGACCGCAACGTGCTGAGCGAGGAACTCCCCCTCATCTACAAGTACGTCGGCGAGGGCGGCCAGGACTTCCGCGACGCCTTCGTCAAGGAGGTCGGCGGCCTCATCCGGGAGATCGGCACCGACCCCTGGAACGACCTCACCGTCGCCGACCGGCTGAAGGCCTACCTGGCCCGCGAAGGACGCGTCGACGAGTTCATCGCCCTCGTCCAGCACCAGCGGGACTTCACCTACAGCGTGCCGGTCAAGGGGCTGGCCCGCCCGCAGGCCGACTACCCCTTCCTCCAGGCCCCGGTCCCGCCCAAGCTCCTCACCCTCGGCCCGCGCGAGCGCCGCGTCGTGAGCCGGCTGGAGCACGCCTCCTGGACCGACGGCAAGCTCCTGCTGCGCGGCTACGCCCTGCCCGGCCACATGGGGGCCGAGAGCCGCCTGGGCTCCCGCAAGATGCTCGTCTTCCGGGAGAGCGGCAAGCGCCGCCGCACCGTCGTCAGCACCCGCACCGTCGCCTCCCCGATGGCCACCGTCCACGCCCCCCACCTCGCCCTGAGGCACGCCGACTGGGCCGGTTTCACCGCCGTCGTCGACCCCACGGTCTTCCAGTCGGGCGGCAAGTGGCGCGAGGGCATATGGTCCACCTCCATCGCCGTCACCGGCGCCGGAGGACTCCACCGGGCCCGCCTCAAGGGGGGCGAGCACGACAGCGGACTGACCCCGCCCGCGCACTGGGTCACCCCCGACGTGCGCATCCTGCCGACCGTCTCCGGGGCCCTGACCGTCCAGGTCGAGATCGTCCGCGCCCGCGCCCTGGACGTACGCCTCCTCGGCGACGACGCCCTGGAACTCTCCGGCGAACTGGCCGCCGAGGTGGGCGCCGGCGCCACCCTGCACGCCCGGCACGCCGCGAGCGGCACCGTCCACACCTTCCCGCTGACCACCCCCGAGGGAACCACCGGCGGACCCGGCGGCCGGATCCCCTTCACCGCGGTCCTCCCGCTGGACCGGCTCGGCGCCGTGCCCGCCCCGGGCGACCAGGGCGGCGAGTGGACCCCGGAGCCCTGGAACCTGACCGTGGTCCGCGCCGACGGAACCCGCCACCCCTTGGCGCACGACGAGCGCGGCGGCTTCACCGCCCTGGTCGCACCGCTGCCCGGGGACCCCGCCGGACGCGCCGTCTTCGCCAAGCGCGGCATGAGCGGCCACCTGATCCTCTCCGTCCAGGCCCCGCCGCCGCTGGTCGACTCCGTCACCGCCCGGGACGGCACCCTGACCCTGCGGGGCGGCTTCCGCCTGCCCGCGTCCGCCGCCGACGAGCCGTACGAGCTGGTCCTGCACGACCAGTACGGCACGGAGTTCAGCTACCCGGTCACCCGGGACGGCGACCGCTTCGAGGCCTCCTTCGAGCCCGTCGTGCCCCCGGCGTACGGGGGCCGCACCACCCTTCCGCAGGGCCGCTGGTGGCCCACGCTGCGCCCCGTGAGCCAGGGCGGAACCACCGCCGGACTGCTCGGCGTCGACCGCGGCGTACCCGTCCAGATGGTCCCGCCCGCGCTGGTCACCGGACCGCACGCGATCACCGTCCAGGGCCGCCGGATGCGCGTCGAGGCCCGCCTCCACGACCGGATGGCGCTCGTCGCCGACCCGCTGCTGAGCCCGCACGACCGCTCCCGCTACGCGCAGCGTGTCGCCCGCGACGTCACCTACCCGGCGCAGCGGAACCTGCCGGTCAAGGACCTGGTCGTCTACGACGTCTTCCAGGGGAACGGCGCCGGCGACTCCCCCCGCGCCATCCACGAGGAGCTGGTGCGCCGCGGCGAGAAGCTGGAGCACGTCTGGCTGGTCCGCGACGGCCGCGCCGAGGTCCCGCCGACCGCGCGCGCCGTCCAGTACGGCAGCCTGGAGGCCTGGGACGTCCTGGCCCGCGCCCGCTACTACGTCGTCAACGACAGCGTCCCGATGACCTTCCGGCGCCGCCCCGGCCAGACCGTCGTCCAGACCTGGCACGGAACCCCGCTGAAGCAGATCGGCTACGACTTCACCCACGACTACTACACCAGCCCCGAGGTACTGGAGGGGCTGCGGCACGACAGCGCCCAGTGGACGCTGCTCGCCTCCCCGGGCTCGTACGCCACGCCCGTCCTCAAGCGGGCCCTCGGCTACGACGGCGAGGTCGTCGAGTCCGGCAGCCCGCGCACGGACGCCCTGGTCCTGCCCGACGCCGGACGCGTCGCCGCGGTCCGGCGCCGGCTCGGCCTGCCCGAGGGCAAGAAGGTCGTCCTCTACCTCCCGACCTGGCGCGAGAACCGGCTCGCGTGGACCGGCGGCTACAAGCTCGACCTGCGGATCGACCTCGACGCGGCCCGGCGCGAACTGGGCGAGGACCACGTCCTGCTCGTCCGCGGCCACCACAAGGTGACGGAGCAGGTCCGCGAGGGCGTCCGTGACGGATTCGTCGTTGACGTGTCCCGCTGGCCCGACACCACGGACCTGCTGCTCGTCGCCGACGTGCTGATCTCGGACTACTCCTCCGCGATCTTCGACTTCGCGCTCACCGACCGGCCGATCCTGCTGTTCGCGTACGACCTGGAGCACTACCGCGACACCCTGCGCGGCTTCACCTTCGACCTGGAGGAGAAGGCGCCGGGCCCGCTGCTCAGGGACTCCGCGAGCCTGATCGGGGCCGTACGCAACGCGGACGCCCTCGGCGCCGAGTACGCGGGCGCCCGCGAGGCCTTCCGCGCCGAGTTCTGCGACCTGGACGACGGCCGGGCGGCCGAGCGGGTCGTCGACCGCATGCTCGGGAAGTAGCCCGCACGAGTGCACCTGAAGACCGGCCCCGCGCCCACCGATGAATTTCGGGCGCGGGGCCGGTCTGTTGGTGGAGGGGACGCGGAGGTCCCGCCCGCTCGCGACTGGAGGCAGTCATGGTCACCAAGGGTTTCACCACGTGTCTGTGGTTCGACGGCAACGCGGAGGAGGCCGCCGACTTCTACCTGTCCGTCTTCAAGGACGGCACGCTCGGCAGGATCGGCCGCTACACCGAGGCGGGGCCCGGCCCGGCCGGCGAGGTGATGGTCGTCGAGTTCGAGGTCAACGGACAGAAGTTCATCGGCCTCAACGGCGGCCCGCAGTTCCCCTTCACCGAGGCCGTCTCCTTCCAGATCCACTGCGCCGACCAGGCCGAGGCGGACCACTACTGGGCCGAACTGACCCGCGACGGCGGCCAGGAGGTCGCCTGCGGCTGGCTCAAGGACAAGTTCGGGGTGTCCTGGCAGGTCACCCCCGTCGAGGCGATCGAGCTGATCGCCGACCCGGACCCGGAGCGGGCCGCCCGGGCCACCACCGCGATGCTCGGCATGAAGAAGCTCGACGTCGCGGCGATGCGCCGGGCCGCCGACGGCGGCTGACACCCCGCGCGCTCCGGCTCAGGTGCCCCCGGCGGTGATCCGGGTCAGGAGGGCCGGGAGCGCGGTGCCGATCGGCTCGCGGATCACCTCGGCGGCCAGCGCGTCGTACGGGGTCTCCTCGGCGTTCACGATGATCAGCCGGGCCCCCGCCGCGGCCGCCATACCGGCCAGCGAGGCGGCGGGCTGGACCTGGAGGGTCGTGCCGACGGCGATGAAGACCTGACACCCCTTGGCCACGGCCACGGCCCGGCTCAGCACCTCGGGGTCGAGCGGCTCCCCGAACATGACGGTGGCCGTCTTCAGGATCCCGCCGCAGGCCAGGCAGGGCGGATCGGGCTCCCCGGCGGCCACCCGGGCCAGCGCCTCGGACGTCTGCGACCGGGCACGGCAGGCGGTGCAGACCACCGACCGGGCCGTCCCGTGCAGTTCGAACACCTTGCGCGCGGGCATCCCCGCGAGCTGCTGGAGCCCGTCGACGTTCTGCGTGATCACCCGCACCGGAGTGCCGCCGCGTTCCAGTCCGGCCACGGCCAGGTGCGCCGCGTTCGGCCGCGCCCCGGCGGCCCACACCTCGGCGCGCATCCGCCAGGACCGGCGGCGGATCTCCGGATCGGCCATGTAGTACTCGTACGTCACGAGCTTCTCGGCATCCGGATCGCGCCGCCACAGCCCCTGCGGCCCCCGGTAGTCCGGAATCCCGGAATCCGTGGACATTCCTGCCCCACTGAACACTGCGACGAGCGGCTTCCCCATGTCCCGACCCTACGCAGGGCCCCTCCGGCGACGCGACCCCATTTGGCGGCCCCCACCACCTGCGCGGCGCCCCCACCGGAGTGAGCCCGCGCCGCGCCCCTGAGGCCCCGGGCGGGCGAGCGGCTACAGATCGGACATGAAGACGAACCCCTACAGGCCCGGAGCCCTGCTGCTCGCCCTGCTCTGCGCGTCCTTCCCGCTCGCCTCGGCGGCCCCCGCGACCGCCCTCGCCGGCCCGGTGCCCCGCCACCACCACCGGCACACCGCCGAGGACATCACCCGCTTCCTCACGGGCTTCTACGGCGATCACGGTCCCTCCGACCAGGACCGCCGCCGGCTGGTCTCGCGGCAGCTCAAGCACAAGCAGGCGCACCTGCCCGACACCGACGTGCTGCTCTGCTCCCGCAGCACCCCCCTCCACATCAGCGTCGGGACGGCCACCGTCGCCCAGTCGGCGGGCGTCGGCTGGGCCACCGTCACCACCCACTGGGCCGAAGGCACCACCGACTTCACGGCCTACGTACGCCTCGACTCGCGGCCGATCGAGCTCGACGACGTCATCTGCGCGGGCTGAACCCCGACCCTGCCCGGGGCGGAACCGGGGCGTCCACGACGCCCGTTCCGGCAGCGTCCGGGTCTGGTACAACACGGGACATGACGCGATTCGAGATCGCCGGCGCGAGCGGCGCCGACATGGAACTGATGCGCTCCTGGGCCGAGGCGGAGGGCTGGGACCCTGGGGACTCCGACCGTTTCGCCTTCGCGGCCGCCGACCCCGAGGGCTTCCTCGTCGGGCGGCTCGACGGGGAGCCCGCGGCCTGTGTCTCGGCCGTCCGCTACGGCGCGGGCTTCGGCTTCATCGGCTTCTACATCACCCGCCCCGACCTGCGCGGCCAGGGGTACGGCCTGCGGGTGTGGCGGGCCGCGACGGCCCGGCTCGAGGGCCGGCTCGTCGGACTGGACGGCGTGGTCGAACAGCAGGGCAACTACCGTACGTCCGGGTTTCGTTCGGCCTGGACCAACGTCCGCCACCAGGGGGTACCCGCTCCCGGTGACGACGGGGCCGTGGACATCGTCGACGCGGCTTCGCTCCCCTTCGCCCGGCTCGCCGCCTACGACCGGCGGTTCTTCCCCGAGCCCCGCGACGCCTTCCTCTCCCTGTGGACCGGACTGCCCGGCCGCACCGCCCTCGCCGCCGTCCGGGACGGGCGGATCGAGGGCCTCGGCGTGATCCGCCCGTGCGGTGCGGCCGCCCGGATCGGGCCGATCTACGCCGACGGGCCGGAGGTGGCCGCCGCCCTGCTGCGGCGCCTCGCCGGGCACGCCCCGGGAGGGGAGGTCACCCTGGACGTACCCGACGCGAACCCCGCCGCGACGCGGCTCGCGGCCGGACTGGGCCTGGTCCCGGTCTTCGAGACCGCCCGGATGTACACGGGCCCGGCGCCGGAACTCGACCTGGCCGGCCTGTACGGGATCACGAGCCTCGAACTGGGCTGACGGGACAGCCCCGTTGCCCGGGGTCCCGGCCGGCCGGGCGGGGCGGCGGTCGCACGGCGCCGCCCCGCCCGGACCGGAGGAACCCTGCCGGACGGTCCGGCCGGCGGCGCCTCAGATCCCGAACAGCACGCCGTTGCTGGCGCGCAGGTTGCACGGGTTGCCGAACGTGTAGGTGTAGCTCAGCTTGCGGCCCTGCCACACCCCGACCGCGGTGACCGTCACCGGGTTCCACTCCCTGGTACACGCGACGTCCGGCCGGGGTTCGGCGAGGGCGTCCAGTACGGGGCCGTTCGCCCGTAATTCGGCGCACGCGGCGGCCGCAGCGGGGTGGGTGCCGCCGGGCGTCGGCGAGCACGTCAGTGTGGCGGCGCGCAGCACCGTACCGCTGTCGGCGTCCTCACCGGCCGTCAGGCTCACCACGAGCGCGGACGGTGCGTACAGGCTCTGCGTTCCGGCCGGCGCCGCGTCGGCGGCACCCGTTCCGGCCAGCGCGGTGACGGCGGTGAGCGCCACGGCGCCGGAGGTCAGCCCCAGACTCCTGGTGATGGACCGCATTACGAACACTCCTCGGGTCGGCGTTTCGGATAACGGACGGGAGTCTTGCCCATCCGCGGCCGGAACGCCCGTGGGCACCTCCATTTCTCGTCACCGATCGTATGCGAATGAATGCAGTCCGCAGCCGTCCCGGACGCGTGACCTGTGGGGGAACGCGTGCGCGAATCGGCCGAACACCCACCCTGAAACCTTTGGCGCGGGGTTCAGCGGGTCGCGCCGGTGCGCGGGGCGTAGAGGTCCATGAGCCGGGTGCGGGTCTGCTGGAGCCGGACGGCGAGGACGCGCCCGACCCAGTGCCCGACGGCGGACCCGAAGGCGGGATCGGCGTCCATGAGCAGGCGTACGGTCGGCCCGTCGAACTCGTAGGCGCGTACCGGGGTCATCGCCTCGGCGCTCAGCTGCCACACGTACGGCGGGAACAGCCACGACCAGCCGACGAGTTCCCCGGGGCCGAGGCTCTCGACGGGAGCGGCCCGGTGGCCCGGCACCGGGATCTCCAGGGTCACCGTGCCCGACCGCACGATCCAGAAGGAGTCGGCCTTGGCGCCCTCGGCGAAGATCCGCGCGCCCTCGCGGAAATTGACCTCCCGGGCATGGGACATCAGCCGTCCCCGGTACTCGGCGGACAGGACGGCGGCGATGCGGATAGGGGAAGGTGTGCTCACGACGGCCTCCGATCACGACCCCCCGCAGCCTGCTGCTCCCCCCAGTGTCGCCGACGCGGGCCCGGATGGTACCGCGGCGTGTCGGCGGATGTGCGCGAGCCCGCGGCGCCCGCCGCCGGCGGGCGCCGCGGACCGGGGCGCGCTACTCTTCGGCGCTCGCCTCCAGGCAGGCCAGCTCCATCGCGTCGAGCACCGCCTCGTGGCTGCGCTTGCTCAGTTCGGCGACGTTCTCGATCTGTGCCGTCGCCCAGGCGGCCAAGGTCATCACCAGGACGCGCAGGCCGTCCGTGCCGTGGTCGGCGAGGATCCCGTCCGCGACGATCATGGCGTCCTCCGGCACCTGTTCCGGCGGCTCCAGGCCGGCGAGACCGCGCAGCATCGTGAGGGTGCGGCGGGAGATCTCCGGGGTCATCCTCGCCAGCCGCATGTCTTCTTCTTCGTCCATCCGCCCCACCCTTCGGTGCCATGACCCGTCCCCTGAGGGCACGGTAGAGGGGCACGGCCCCGCCCGGGGGCCTTTTCGGCGGGTGACCGTGTGCGAAGGAGTGGCCCGGGGTCCGCGCGGTTGACGCGTCGCGCCCGGCGAAGTCGCACCGTTGTGCATCCGATAGGTCAATTCCGATGACCGACGGGACGATTCGCCCTAAGGTGCGCCCGTACGTATGTCCGCTCACCCGTTCGCGGCCCCGCGGGCGTACGGCCGGGCGCCGCGCACCCCGCGCGCCGCACGCGCAGCACCACGCACGACGAACTGGGGGGTTCATGCGTAGATCCAGAGGGCTGGCGGCCGCTCTCGCCCTGTCCCTGGCCGGCACCGGAGCGGTCGTCGGCCTCGGTCTCGTCCCGCAGGCCGCGGCCGTCACCCCGCCCGTGGCCTTCACCGCCGACGCGCTGCCCACGTGGCAGCCCAACGGTGTCGTCTGGGCCCTCGCGGAGGCGGGCGGCACGGTCTTCGCCGGCGGCACGTTCTCCGCCGTACGCCCGCCCGCGGGCTCCGGCGGCAGCGAGAAACCGGTGGTGAACTTCGCGGCGTTCGACGCCGCGACCGGCGCCCCGACCTCCTGCAACCTGTCCTTCACGATCGGCTCCGGCACCGCCACCGTCCGCGCGCTCACCCTCTCGCCGGACAAGAAGACCCTCTACGCGGGCGGCTACTTCGGCGCGGTCAACGGCACGCCGGTCTCCAGCATCGCCGCGATCGACGTGGCGACCTGCACCGTGAAGCCCTCCTTCCGCCCCGCGTTCGCGGCCACCGTCCGGGCCATCGCCGTCACCGGCGACACCGTCTACGCGGGCGGCGACTTCCTCACCGTCGCCGGCCAGCCCCGCCAGCGCTTCGCGGCCGTCGCCACCGCCGACGGCGCGCTGCGGCCCTTCACCGCCAACGCCGACGATCCGGGCCGCGCCGTCGAGGTCACCCCGGACGGGAAGAACGTCCTCCTCGGCGGGGACTTCTTCACCGTCAACGGGACGAACACGCACGCGCTGGCCGTCGTCGACGCCACCAGCGGCGCCCTCACCACGTCCTATCCGGGCTTCATCGAGACGAACTCCGTCGTCAAGGACATCGCCACCGACGACACCGGCTTCTACACCGCGAACGAGGGCACCGGCGGCGGCGTCTTCGACGGCCGCATCGCCCTCGACCTCGCGGGCTTCGGCCAGCGCTGGCGCGACACCTGCCTGGGCGCCACGCAGGCCGTCCTGCCGTACCAGAACGTCCTGTACAGCGCCTCGCACGCGCACGACTGCGCCAGCGTCGGGGAGTTCCCCGACGGCCAACGCCACCACCTGCTGGCACAGCCCACCACCAGCGTCGGCAAGCTGGGCTGGGCCCCCGACACCAACGACGGCATCGGCGAGGGCATCGGCCCGCGCGTGATGACGGTCGGCGCCAAGGACGGCACGCGGTACCTCTGGGTCGGCGGCGAGTTCACCACCGTCAACGGGGCGGCCCAGCAGAGCCTGACCCGCTTCGCCTCCACCGGTGACACGGGCGCGCCCACGGTGCCCGTCGCGAGCGCGGTCAGCTTCGGCCCGGGCAAGGTCCAGGTGCGCTGGCGCACCAGCCTCGACCTGGACGACAGTGCGCTGACGTACCGGATCCACCGCAACGGCGCGGCGGCGCCGATCGCCACGGTCACCGCCGACTCGCTGTTCTTCCAGCGGCCGCAGGCCTCCTGGACGGACACCACCGCCCAGGCCGGCCAGTCGTACACCTACCGGGTGACGGCCTCGGACGCGGCCGGCAACACCAGCGCCCTGTCGGGGACCGCGAGCGTGACGGTACCGGCCTCCGAGGAGCCGTACCCGAGCCGGGTCCGCGCGGACGGCGCCCAGCTGTTCTGGCGCTACGACGAATCCGGCGTCCCGTACGTCGCGGATTCCTCGGACGGCGGGAACCAGGCCGGCGTGCACCTGAACGGCCCGGCCCTGCGCCAGACGCCCGGAGCGGTGAGCGGCCCGAGCACGGCGATCGGCTTCAACGGAACGAACGCCCACGTGTACGGGGAGCGCCGGCAGTCGGTCGGCAGCACCTACAGCGTCGAGACCTGGTTCAAGACGAACACCACCCGGGGCGGCAAGCTCGTCGGCTTCGGCAACCAGCAGATCAACGGCAGCAGCCAGTACGACAAGCACGTCTACATGACGAACGACGGCCGGCTGGTCTTCGGCGTCTACACGGGCGCCACCCGCACCATCACCACGCCCGGCGCGTACAACGACAACCAGTGGCACCACGTCGTCGCCACCCAGGGTCCCGGCGGCATGACCCTGTACGTGGACGGGGTCCAGCGGGGCACCCTCAACGTCACCACGCACGAGAACTTCTCGGGCTTCTGGCGCGTCGGCGGTGACGGCCTCGGCGGCTGGCCGGACCGTCCCACCAGCGAGCACTGGGCGGGCCAGCTGGACGAGACGGCCGTGTACCCGACCGTCCTGAGCGCGGCGCAGGTGCAGAACCACTTCACCCTCGCCTCCGCCCCGGCGGACTCGGTCGTCCGGGTCACCGCGGCCGAGGACACGTACGCGAACGCGGGCGCCCCGGCCGCCAACTACGGCGCCTCGGGCTCCCTCGCCGTCCGCGGTACCCCGCTGTACGCGAGCTACCTCCGCTTCGACCTGCCCGCCGCACCCGCGGGCACGGTGCTCAAGTCGGCCACGCTCAGCGTGAAGACCAGCACCATGGGCGGCGCCGGCACCACGGACACCGTCTCGGTCGTCCCGGTCACCGGCGCGTGGACGGAGGACGGGACCACGTACAACAACCGCCCGGGCCTCGGATCCCCGGCACTCGGCTCGTTCCCCGGCATCCCGGACGGCTCGGCCGTGCACACCGCCGGGCTGAACACGGCGACCGTCGCGGGCGCGCTGGGCGGCGCCTACGGCCTGGCGCTGACCGGCTCGGGGACCGACGCGCTGTGGCTGTGGTCCTCCGAGGCGGCGGCGAACGAGGGGACGCCGCAGCTGACGCTGACCTTCGGTACGCCGTAACCGGAAGGCGGTGACGGCGGGGGCGCGGACCGGACCGGTCCGCGCCCCCGCCGCGCGTGCGGGCTACGCCCGGGGGCCGCGGGAGCAGGTGGCTCACGTGCGCGTCGTGCAGGGCGTAGACCACGCCGCGCCCGTCGCGCCGGCCGGTGACGAGGTGGCGGAGCAGGCGCAAGTGGTCGGAGACGCTGGGCTGCCCGAGACCGAGGTGTCACCGTGCGCAGCGTGGTCGAGGACGGCGTCGCGATCGGGCACGCGGCGGTGTTCGGGCCGCCGGAGGAACGCGAGGTCCTGTACGCGATCACCCTGGCCTGACCGCCCCGCCGGGTCGGCCGGTCAACGGGGCGGTTCGACCTCCAGGAAGCGCCGGCCGCGCGGCCCCCGGTACAGCAGGCACTCCCACCCGTGCCGTTCCAGTTCCGCCGCGCAGGCCGTCAGCCGGTCCTGCTCCTCCCCGGCGGCGCCGGACCCGGGCGGACCGGTCCAGGTCACCGTCACCCGGTCCGCGTCCGCGTCCGTGCCCGCGCCCGTGCGGCCCGTCCCGGTCCCGGCCGGGTCGCCGCCCGGGCCGGCGGTCACCCGGTAGCCCGTCCGGCAGCGCCCGCCCCGCGCGTCCACCGCCGACGGCGGGAAACCCGCCGCCTCCAGTACGAGCGCCACCGACCGGGGTGCGGACCGCAGCTCCCACGGGGCGGGGCGTCCCTCCCCGCCGCCCAGCAGGCGGCGGATCTGCAACAGCCCCTCGTACGCCGTGCGGAGTTCGCCCGCCCGCGCGGCCGGCTCCACCGGCGGTCCGTCGCCGCTCGCGGGCTCGAAGCCCTGCGGACCGGCCATCGCCCCCACCCCTTCCGCCGTGCGTCTGAGTACCTCACCGGCAACGGCCTGAGTATCCGCCCCGATTCCCCGGAGCGCCGCCGTTGATGCAATGACGGCATGACCTCAGGGACCCCCGCGGACGCCGTGTCCGCCACGCACCCGCCGCGCATGCGGCACGTGACCACCGCCGGCTCCGCGCTCGCCGTGGTCCTGGTGCCGCTCGTGGTGGGGGTGCTGATCGCCAAGGGCGTGGCCGCCGATCCGCACGCCCCGGTCAACGCCCTGATCAGCGGCGGCGGCCAGCGCGCCGGTCTCCCCGTCAGCGAATGGCGGCGGCGCGGACACGGAGCGATGCGCCGGCTGCGGACCGCCCGCGAGGGAACGGCCCGGCGCTGCGCGTCCGTCCGGGACCGCCGCCGTCGCGGTCCCGTCGCGGACGGCCCGGCAGGAGCCCCCGCCGGGAGGTCCCGTCAGGTGGCCAGCGGTTCCTGAAGCTCGGTGACCCACCCCTGCGGGTCCTCCGGGCAGGCCAGGGTCAACTCGCGGGCGTACCCGGCGCTGCGGTGACCGTGCGCGTCGATCCACCGGGCCAGGGCCTGCGCGGTCGGCAGTACGCCGTCCATCGGGCCCCGGTGCACCACCGTCGCCGCCCGCTCGACCCCGGGCAGCTCCACGATCCGCACCCCGCCCCCGAGGTCCTCGCCGCGGACGGCCGCCGCCACGGGCAGCGCCGCGTGCACCAGCACGGAGCCGGGCGGGGCGTCCGGAGCGTCCTCGTACGAGGCGATGCCCGGACCGGCCGGAACCACCCCGGCGGCCTCGAAGCGGCGGCACAGCTCCTCGTACAGCGGGCCGATGACCGGCCCGACGTCCTGCGGGGCGAAGCTGCTCGCCACTGCGGTCAGTCCGGCCAGCCGGACGGGCTGCAGGCTCTTCACGACGATCTCTTCGGTGGGCACGGTTCCCTCGCTCTCGATGGTCCGGAGCCTCGTCTCGACCCGGTTCAGGCGTGCGGCCGCCTCGGCCACGGCCGTCTCCAGTTCCGCCCGGCGCAGCCGCAGCATGCCGCGCATTTCCTCCGCGCCCACCTTCTCGTCGAGGACGGCCCCCACCTGTTCCAGGGTGAAGCCGAGCTCCTTGAGCGCGATGAGGCGGTTGAGGCGGGCCAGCTGCCCGGCCTCGTAGGAGCGGTAGCCGCTCGCCGGGTCGACACGGGCCGGGCGCAGCAGTCCGAGGGCGTCGTAGTGACGCAGCATGCGGACCGACACCCGGCCGTGTTTGGCGAAGTCTCCGATGGTGAACATGACGCCTTCCAGTGGACGGCCTGACACGGTGTGAGGGTCAAGTCTGCCGGGTGGAAGGGCGCGGAGGGCCAGGTCAGCGCGTCATGGGCTCAGCGGCCGAGGCCGCCGTACTGGCGGACGCACAGGTCGACGACCGACGGCGGCACGGTGCCCTCCGCGGCGGCGCACAGTTCCTCCCCCCGGGGCAGACGCGGCACCGCCGGCCGGGGAGGGCGGGGCGGCGTCGGCTTCACCGGCCGGACGCGCCGGGGCGCGGCGGGTTTCGCGTGCCGCGCCCCGGCGGGCGGCCCGGCCTTGCGCGGGGCGCGCGCGGCGGGCGGCCCGTCCTCCCGCTCCTCCTGTTCCGCCGCCCGGCCGCGCGCCGGCGGGGGTTCGGATTCCGGGTCGGGGATTTCGCCCAGCGGCAGGGACAGCACCGGCGGCCCGTCGTCGGAGCGCCGCCCCTCGGGAGCGTCCGGCCGGCCCAGCGGCGGTACGGAACCGCGTACCGGGCCGGGAGCGCCGGACTCCGGGCCGACGGAGACGCAGCCGGCGCTCGCGAGGAGCGCGAGGAGGGAGAGGGGCAGGGCGGCCCGGCGTAACTGCATCCGACCACCATGCCGTAGTCGGCGGCCCGCCGAAGCCCGAACCTCACGCGTCCGGGTGACGGCGGGTCGGGGCCGGCCGTTGCCGAATCGATCCTGCACGGGGTGGCCGCAACCGGCGGCGGCCGTCGCAGAATGGGCGTGAACGCGAGCGGCACGGCACGGCAGCGCGGGCGACGGGGGAGGCGCGACCCCCGGCGCCCGGTGCCGCCGTGCCGCGTACCCCTGCCGGTCCGCCGCCCGTACGGAGTCCCGCCCATGCCCTTCCCCGCCGCGCCCGACGTCCCGGAACCCCGCCCCGAGCCGGATCCCGGACCCCAGCCGGAACCCCGCCCCGGGACACGCCCCGAGCCGGATCCCGGGACGGGTCCGGAGGGCGGGGCCAAGGGGTGGGCGGCCGTGGCGGCCGTTTCGCTCGGCATCTTCGGGCTGATCACCTCCGAGTTGCTGCCCGTCGGGCTGCTCACGCCCGTCGGTGCCGCGCTCGGGGTGTCCGAGGGGACCGCCGGACTGATGGTCACCGTGCCCGGGATCGTCGCCGGGTTCTGCGCCCCGCTCGTCACCGTCGGCGCCGCCCGGGCCGACCGGCGACGCGTCCTGTGCCTGCTCATCGCCCTGATGGCCGTCGCCAACCTCGCCGCCGCCGTCGCCCCGTCCTTCGCCGTGGTGCTGGCCGCCCGACTGCTCGTCGGCGTCAGCGTCGGCGGGTTCTGGGCCGTGGCGGGCGGACTCGCCGTCCGCCTGGTCCCCGCCCGCCACGTCGGCCGGGCCACGGCCGTCGTCTTCGGCGGCGTCCCCACCGCCTCCGTGCTCGGTGTTCCCGCGGGCACCCTGCTCGGTGAACTCGGCGGCTGGCGCACCGCCTTCGCGGCCGTCGGCGTCCTCGGGGCCCTCACCCTGGCCGCCCTGCTCCTTCTGCTGCCCCCACTGCCCCCGACCCGGCCCGTCGCCCTCGCCGAACTGCCCGGCCTGCTCCGCCGCAACCGCGGGGTCCGCGCCGGGGTGGCCGTCACCTTCCTCGTGGTGACCGGCCAGTTCGCCGCCTACACCTTCGTCAGTCCGATCCTGCGGGACGTCTCCGGCATCGAGCCCGGGTTCGTCAGCACCCTCCTCCTCGGCTACGGCGTCGCCGGAGTCGCCGGCAACTTCCTGGCCGGGCCGCGCGACGCGCGCCGTACGCTGCTCACCGTCAGCGCCACCCTGACCCTCGTCCTCGCACTGATCGCCGTCCTGCCCGGAGCCGCCGCCGGGACCGCCCTGCTGCTCGTCTGGGGCCTCGTGTACGGCGGGGTCTCCGTCAGCCTCCAGGGCTGGATGCTGGGGGCCGCGCCCCGGGCCTCCGAGGCCGCCTCCTCCCTGATGGTGGCGATGTTCAACTTCGCGATCGCGGCGGGCGCGCTCGCCGGCGGACTCGCCGTGGACCGCGTCTCCGTCACCGCCGCCCCGCTCACGGGGGCCGCGCTCATGCTGCTCGCCGCCCTCACCGTGGCGGCGGCGTGCCGGCACCCGGCGGGGCCGGTCCCCGGCGTACCCGACCACCCGCTCGGCGGCCCGGCCGACGCGGCGCCGGAGCGGTCCGGGAACGCCCCGGCCTCCGACCGCTGAGCGGCTCCCCGAAGCCGGCACCCGCACAGCGGGGCGGTGGAACCCCGGTGCCGCCGGAAGCCACCGGAGTCGGGTCCGTCCCGTACGGAACGGATGGATGGGGCGGATCGGACATCCGGCTTGACCGGAGTGGTCCTGGAGGGAAAGAGTCCGATCAAGAACCGCCGTAAGGGCTGCCCCTCGGAGATGCTCCTCATGCCGATATCCGTCCGTTCCGTGCTCGCCCCCACCCTCGTCGGCGGTTCCCTCGTACTCGCTCTCACCGGCCCCCACGCGGCATCCCGTGGAGCGGCCGCCCTCGACCGGGCCGTCCCGGCGGGCGACACGTGCGCCAACGTGCTGGGCGTGGCCCGCCAGTACGGCGAGTTCATCGAGGGCGACGCCCGCCACACCCGCGGCGCCGAGGGCGCCGTCGCGGTCGGCGGGAACGCCGACTTCCGGGGCGGGTTCACCGTCGGCCGGGAACTGAGCCCGGAGCGGATCTCCGCCCTGCCCGGAGGCAACGCCCTGCTCGTGGCGGGCGGCGTGACGGGCGAGGTGCGCGTGGCGAAGGGCAACGGCACCTACGGCGGCACCCTGAACGGGGTCGCCGAAGCGCCCCGAGGCGAGCTGGCCAAGGGCCCCTCGCCCGTCGACTTCGCCGCCGAGTTCACCGCCCTGCGCAAGACCTCGGCGGCCCTCGCCGGCGTGAGCCCGGAGGACACCGACCGGAGCCTGCGCGGCGGGCACCTGCGGCTGACCGGAACCGACGCCCGGTACAACGCCTTCGTCGTACCGGCCGCAGACCTGGAGAGGGCGAAGGAGGTCCACCTCGACGTCCCGGCGGGCGCGGTCACGGTGGTCAACGTCACCGGAGTGACGTACGACCAGGCCGCGGCGGGCATCGGTGGCTTCCGCTTCCAGGACGCGCAGGACGGCGGGGACGGCGGGGACGCGACCGAGGACGAGGGGGAGGACGGCCCGGTCCTGTCGCGGCTGCTGTGGAACTTCCCCGAGGCCACGAAGATCGTCAAGAGCGGTGCCCACGCGTGGCCGGGAACCGTGCTCGCGCCCCACGCCTCCTTCGACCTGGGCGAAGGAGGTCCGGTCGACGGCACCGTCATCGCCCGTTCCCTCACCGGCAAGGGCAGTGCCGAGACGCGCCACCACCCCTTCACGGGCTGCCTCCCCGCCGCTCCGGACCCCCTTCCCGCCGAGGACGGGGTCCGGCCCCAGGCGGAGGCCGGCCCTTCCCGGCAGCCCGTCGCCTCCGCCTCCGCTTCCGCTCCCGGGTCCGCTTCCGCCACCGGGCCGAGTGCCGCGCCCCCGACGGCCTCTCCGGCGCTCTCGCCGTCCTCCCGGCCGGGCCCGTCCGCCGTTCCGGCCGCCGGCCCGGGCGGCCCCGGCGGCGACCTCGCGCTGACCGGCGCCGGCATGGCGGTCCCCCTCGCCATCGGCGGGGCCGCGGTACTGGCCGCCGGCGCGGGCATGGTCCTGGTCGCCCGGCGGCGCAGGGCCTGACGGGCCGGACGGGGGCCGGTCCCGCACCGCCGCACCGGCCCCCGTCCTCACCTCCGCCCGCCGGGAAGCCCGCCCCTTCCCCGGCCCGCCCTGACCGGCAAGACACCCAAGTCCGGAGCCATCGTGTCCCACCACACCGAGGAGAGCGGGCTCGTTCCCGACGACCGCCTGCTCGTACGCCCCTACGTCACCCCGCCCGCGCCACCGGCCCGCGCCACGACCCCCGCCTGGCCGCTGGGCCCGACGACGGCCGCCGTACCGGCTTCGGCCCCGACCGGCCCGGTGGCGCCGACCGGGATGCCCCGCGTCGAGGGGCGGCGCGGAAGCCGGCGGCCGCTGGCGGCGCTCTCGCTGCTCGCCCTCGCCGCGGCGGGCGCCCTCGTGGTCCTGCTGCGCTCCCCGGAGCCGCCGCCCGCGCGGGCCGTCACCCCGCCCGGGCTGTCCGTCCCCGCGCTGCCGGCCCGCAGCCCGGACACCGGCGACACGGCCGAACCGGACCCCGCGGCCAGCGCCGCCCCCTCCGGCTCCGCCACCGCGGGCACCCCCGCCCCCGCACCGGCCGCCTCCACCGCGCCGGCCCTCCCCACCCCGCCGCCCACGACCCCGGCGGCGAGCCCGCGGCCGCCCACCGCCGCGCCCGCGAAGCCGGCCGCCGACACCTCCGGAACGCTCCGCCCCGGAGACCGCGGCCCCGAGGTGCGGGCCCTTCAGGAACGGCTCTACGGGCAGGGGTTCACGTACGTCTCGACCACCGGCGTCTACGACGGGCAGACCCAGCGGGGCGTCGCCCAGCTCCAGCGCGACCGCGGCATCAAGGGCGACCCCCACGGCGTCTACGGCCCGGCGACCCGCGCGGCCTTCGGCTAGGGCCTGTCGTCAAACTCCCGTCTGCCCCGCGACGCCTGGCACGCGCTCTCGCCGCACCGGGCGAAAGCCAAGTACGTCCAGTACGCGGGCT